>JAHJLU010000791.1 GCA_018821745.1 Myxococcota bacterium
GACGACGGCCTGCACTTCAAAGGATGGATCCAGGTCTTCTTCACACTCGTACACCGTGAACATGAGCAGACCTCCCTTGTAATAGCCCAGGGTGAATTCTTGCCATTCCTCGCCTACCTCGATTCCGTAACTGAGCCAGACGTTGGGTTCTTCGCCGCCTCCTGTGCTGTCTGGGACATCATTGACAAGTGTTTGAATGGTCTCCCTGATATTTTCAGGTGTTGGTTCCTCGATATTGTCCCCTGTGTGGGTGGTGATGACCGTGCTCATGTTATATACTCCCGGGAAGGTGGGCGAAGATGCCCATGTGCCGTACCTTTTGGGAAACTTACTCCAAATGGGTCGCAATGACCACAGGATATTTTGCCAAAGGTGGTGGAGTTATTCTATAGTTGTCCGGCTCTCCCGCGGGGTAAACCAGGCAGGAGCGCCACGGCAGGAGACACCTATGAATGTGAAGTATTTCCGGAGCCCCCAGGGGCTCATTATAATGGTGGGAATGGATGACCGCTCCAATGATCAACTCTCGCTTCGGGTAGCGGATCAGAATGACCTGTGGTTCCACGTGAGTGGATTTCCCGGGAGTCACGTCATTCTGCGGTGTGGTGGGCTGGAGCCTGACAAGCTCAGCATCCAGACTGCGGCTGAGTTGGCCGCCTGGTTCTCCAAAATGCGCAAAGGAGGCACGGTGAGTGTCTCCTGCTGTCATGCAAAAAATGTGAGCAAACCCCCGAAGGCGCACCCGGGAACCGTCAGCATAAAAAAAGAGAAGAACATCAAGGTCCGACCGACTCTCCATCCCGAGATTTCTCCCCCCACGGAGGACTGATCCCCGGTGAAGACATGGTTGTGTGAAGGAATATTTACATAGGCGCAACGCTTTGCTGCTCCTTAAGTATATAGAAATAACAGGGTAAAAAAGGATTTGAAGAGGGTGGCATGACATCCATGTCATAGGGACATGAGGCGGCATTCTCTGTAATATAGAAAAAAGAGAGGAATATCAACGTAAACTATACTCGCGCAAAAGAGGCACGTGATTTGCTTAGTAGTAAAAATGAGCAAGGAAGGAGTCCCATCATGAACACGTTGCTTATTATCCACATGTTTTTATTCACCAACCCCCAGGCATACCAGAGCGCGCCCCGGGCACCGGAGCCTTCAGCACGGTGCAGCGCTCCTGTGACAGTCTATGTTATAGAGTCCGGCTGTGCTGTGAAACCGGCACCCACAAAATACGGGCGGTTGCCCAGAGCCTCCTATTTGGGGCCCCGGAGTACAAGTCAACGGCCCGCACGCCAGATTACCCGCGATCCCGGTGAAAACAGAGCGACTGCCGCCACTGTTCCAGAGGCCCCCCAATTTTTGAAGAACAAGCACCTGCCGGGGATAGACTATGGCTCCCACACCTCCACGCTCTTCCCCACGGCGGTGACGATGGAAAAAGGCCACACCTACTATGATTTCCAGTTTCTCGGGATGTATTCGGGTGTTCAGTACGGCGTCTCGGAGAACCTGGAGCTTGGCGTCAAGGTTGTAGTGCCCTTTGCCATCGCCACAGCGATTGAGCATGATCTGCTGGAACCCTTTCTGAAATACGGTGTCCACTTCTCCGCAAAATACAGGATCTATAAGGGAGAGAACCTGCATCTTTCCGCACGTCTTACGTTGCCTGTCCCCTCTGCTGAGGTGATTGGTACGCTCGTACTGGGTCGCTTTGATTTTACCGGTGCCCTCGGTGTCATGGTTCCCCTGGATTCCGATGTCCAGATGACCTGGGCGCGGGCCACGGTGCGGTGGAAGATCTCCCCGGAGATTCATCTCTTCGGAGAGTATTCCCAGATGAAAATCTTCAGCAATGGTATGGACGATTCAGCCCTGACCATGGCGGTAGTTGCGCTGCGGAGGATCAAGGGCCGGTTCAGTTACGATCTGGGCTTTGGCTCCGTGAGGGTCGGGGAGAAGAACGATGACTACAGCTCCAATGTTGATCTGCCGATCCTCTATGTGAATTTTGGATATGCCTTATAGCAGTGTCTTCTTTCCCTCGAGATTCCTTTCATCACCATCAAATCAAATGGCACTGCCGGGGGAGTGAGACTCCCCCGATTTTTTGCCGACACCAGATTAATATCGGCCCTCGGGGTCGGTTTGCTCCTCTTCAGGGTAGCAGTAGTTGCAGACCCCCCGATGGGGATCAATTATTCCGCCGCAGTGTGGACAGGCAGGGGTGACGGTTGTGGCATCCGGTTCCATTCCTTGTCGGTTGAGCAGCCGGGCAAAGGTGAGGGTGGGGGAGAACTGTCCCCGGTGGATTTCAACCACATCGCCCTCATCAATTCCCGCATAGAAATCCTTGGAGAGCGTCTGGCTCTCCCCGTCAATGAAGGCCAGGTGAGTGGTCATCTCCAGACTGTTTTTTGCGATGGATTTTTTCTCCACAGGTCCACGAAAGACCCGGACTTTTCCCGCTCCGAGATCCTGGGACAACAGTTTCGTCTGCCCGTGGAGCAGGATGGCCCCGTAGGCACCCCCTCCTCCCAGGATAATTGCTACAATAACAAGATCCTGGGCGATCATAAAGAGTGCCATGAGGCTGGTCAGGACAATGGCACCAATGAACCCCGTGCGGAATTTCGTGTGTCGGTCGAGGAGAATCTGGTGTTCCTGTGGTGACAGCGGTTGATAATACATGAGGACATTCATACCACACAGTCCACAAATAATCACCATCCCCGACAGGGCTCCCCGGTTTTCTCCCGGTCTGTGTATATACCGCTCCGCCGCCGTGGAGTGCTCTGTTGGTGTTGAAAAAACTGTTTTTTGTCGGGGAAATTGGAGTATCATGCAGCCACGGGCGACGAAAACTGAACACCGTCACCCTGTGGAGGTGAAAATGGCTGAAGAAAAAAAGAAGGCTGAGCCACCAGCGGGAAAAGCAATTCGGATCAGAAGCCTTGGAGACGTGAACGCGGCGATCAATGCGGTGATTGATCGATCCAGTGCCATATCGGGACTGTCGGTTATGGCCGAGGGGATATTCCGGGCTGATTTTACCGTGGGGGTTGCAACAAAAAAGAGTGTCCTCGCGCCGTCCAAGACCTTCTCCATGTTTTTTGTCCCCGACTCCATGACCGAGAGAGCCTTTATCAAGCGGTTCATCGCCAAAACAGGGAAGCTCAAGGAGACACACCTGAAGAAAGCGGAAAAAGAGGGGATCTGGAACTATTTTTTCCCGGAAACAGAAGATCATGTCCATTTCGGGATGACCGGAGCGCTCCCCTTTGGCAATATGAATGTCTATTTTTTCTCACTCTCTCCCACCAGAAGTGACGTCATCAAGTCGGTCTCCGCCTTTATCAAGGGACTCAAAAATAACACCCTGTCCGATAACTTTTATGAGGAGTCGGACCAACTGAGGAGCCGCTGGATCGGTCCTGGTGTTGTGGCCGGGGTGTTGGCCATAGAGGCGCTCATTCTGCTTTTTTCATCGGCACCGGTCTACCGTTTTGGCCGAGGGACCGACGCGGGGCTCCCCAATCTCGCGGCGGCGCTTTTTTTCCTTACCATGGGGGGGCTCGCACTCATACGTCGATTTCGTATTACCTACCTCTTTTTACTCCTCACGGAGATGGCGACCATTGCCAACATCATTGTGGTGGGGATCCTGGCCCAAAAACTCCACCTCTCGTTTACGGTGCAGAACTTTGGCATAACCTTGTTGCATCTGTTCCTGCTGGTTTTCATTCCCATCCGGGGGCAGGATTTCAATGTCTTTAGTCTTCGGCAGTTTTATAAAAGGGTCTTGTTCGGGTTTCGAGACTGGTCCCACATGTAGGTCGAACCAAGGTTCAGAATCAGTGAATGGTGTCGGGGCGGGTACCGGACGTTCCCTGTTTGTGTGAAATGTAGTCTCTGAGCCATTTGCAGCGTCCGGGGTTGGTATAAAGAGTGAAGCGGCTTCTCGTGGGGGCGATGCGCTCCAGATCCAGCCACATGCCGTGGGTGCCCGTGAAGAAGTCAAAGTGGTCGTTCTTGATCCACCCACCCACATCGTGGGCGATGAAGCAGCCATCATGGATGAAGTTCCCGATCCCGTCCCTGGGCGGGATATAGACCCCATCCCACTCTTCCATGTAGATCAGTTCATTGTGGGGGATGACATTGTTATCCACGGCAAGGGAGCGGAAGGGAATGAGGGCTTTACTGCCAGCGCCCGAACCCCAGGGGAATTTTTCCCGTGAGAGTTCGGTGTAACAGATCTTTCCTCCTCCATAGGGACAGGGCACGGAGCAATTGCATCGCTTTGCGAAATTGATGATTCCATGGTCAAGCAGCTGGCCGCTTCCCTCGACGCACACTTCGGCCATATAGGCGTAATCCACTACTGCGAGGGGGACACATTGACTGTCCCTGAGAACAATCTCTTCCCGTACACCGAAATCCACCTCACGGGAGAGATAATAATAGGATATCCAGAGATTCCCCACCAGGTCCCCCTTGGAAAGGTCCATCTCGGGGAGGGGAATAACTCTGACCCTGTCGTAGGCAACTTCCTCACCGGCTGTGTTGAATCCGAAGAGCTCCACGGTGTGGGGGAGGCCCGTATCGAGCATGGTCCACTGAATGTCGGAGTGCTCCAGAGGGGCTGTCTCGCGCCGGATCAAGACCTTGTTTTCATAGAGCTCATAGCGATGGATATTGTAAGTGGAGACAGTGATTATCACTGGATTGGTCACCAGGTCCTCTTCGGATGGAGCTAAAATACGCACCAGAGGCTGGTCGATAGTTTCGGCAAAGTAGGGATCCCCAAGGGGAGCTTCCACCGCTGCGGGCTCCTGAGGGGATGCACTCAGAATGCGGGGTGCGTCTTTGTCCGGCCTGGAACAGGATCCAATGAGCAGGAGGAAAAGGGCCAACCATCTCATTTCGCCAGGACCCTCGAGGTTTTGCCCAGGTGGGCGAGAATGAGCGGCTTCAGGAGCTTGCCCCAGAGTGCATATCCTTTGTTGGAAAGGTGCAGGGAGTCATTTTTGTAGAGCCACGGTTTCACACTGTGCCCTTTTTGGAAGCGGGTTGTCCAATCAATAAAGAATACCTCTTTGCCGTCATGGAATTTTGCCATGAGCTTGTTGGCTCCTGCGGCCCGGCGCCAGGTCCCCGTAGGTCTGTCTCCACGGGGCAGGATTCCCATCAGCAGGACCACAATGCCGGGGAACTTTTTCTTCAGGGTGAGAATGATCTGCTGATTCCCTTTGGTAATGGCTCGAGGTCCGTCATGGAGCGCGGCGTTGTTGGTGCCCGCAAGCACGACGGCAACCCGGGGCATGAGTTTGCCGAAATCGGTGTTGATGAGTCGATAGAGGATGTGCTGGGTCTGATCCCCACCCACCCCGAAATTGAAGGGGAAGAGCCCGCGAAAATACTGATCCCACAAGGCAGAACCTGCAAGCTCCCAGTAGTGAGTGATAGAGTCACCGACGAAGAGGACATCGACTCGCTTGAGGTTTAAAAGGCGCTGTTTGAGAAGGTTGTGGCGCTTTTTCCACCACCAGTATTGGTTTCGCGGTGAGGGTCTGGCTGCCGAAGGCAGGCTGGCTGCGCCAACAGGGGCCACCAAGAGGTGTCCCCGGGCTTCAGAAACGATCGGCTGTCCACTGTGATCCCATTTATTGCTGGAGAGTGGAGCTTCAATCCGCTGGCTCCGGGCAACCGAAGTTTTTGGCGGGAGCATTTTCCCCGGCACCGTGCCTGGCGCGCTCATGGCTGAGCCGGAACAGTGAGCCGGTCCGTCCTGATCAGGGAGCTGAGCGGTGCACCCCCACAGGGAGCATAGATAAATCAGAGGGAGTAAATATTGGAGATTCAACGATACCGCTCCATTATGTGCGGGTTTGCAAGCGCACTCAGTGTACCAGTAAACACCCGGCCGGGCAAATTTCCACTGATGGGCGATCAGTCGATGGTGGTGATGGGCAGAGCCGTTTGCAGCCGCTCAAGCCCACTGACGCTGATATGCGTGGAGTTGAGAAACAGGGAATCAAGTATCTTGAGCTTGGAGAGATGGGCAATCGCTTTGTCACCCACTTTTGTCTGTTGGAGGTTGAGACTCACCAGCCGGTAAAGGTCTGCGATGAATTCCATTCCGTCGTCACCCACGTTGGTTCCCTTGAGATTCAGCGACGACAGGTGTGTGATTTTTCCCAGGTGGGACATGCCGGTGTTCCCCACTTTGGTCGCGGAGAGATCAAGGAATTTCAAGAGATGCAGGGAGCTCAGGTGCAGGAGCGCTCTATCAGAGATGCTGGTCTGTGAGAGGTTGAGATCGCGGAGAAATTTTAATCCCGACAGGGAAAAAACGCCGTGGTCACCAATCCTGGTCCCTGCGAAGGCCGCCTTTTCCAGATGGGGGAGATGAAACAGGTGCCGCACTCCCTTGCCCGTAATGGGGTTTCTGGAGCAGTCAAGATCGGTCAACTCTCGAAGGTGGCGAAGGGAGAGGAGCCCCGGGTCAGTAATCCCCGTGGCGATGATGTAAAGTTTCTGGAGATGCTTCAGTTGTCCTATCTTGGCCAGACCTCGATTTCCCACGGGCACGTGCTCCAGATCCAGCTCACGGATCTTTGTGAGTGAAACGATGGTGTCCATGGCCCGGAAGGTGAGCTTGCTGCAGAAAGGGAGCGCGAGCCGCTCCAGCTTTTTCAGGTGTCTCAGGTGGGTGAGGCCCCTGTCGGTGATTTTGGCTCCGGATATTTCCAGGGAGGTTAGGCCTGTAAACGCAGAGAGGTGCATAATGCCCTTGTCTGAAATTTCATCCCCGGAAATACTCAGTGACTGCAGCTTGGGCAGTTTTGCCAAGGTCTGGAAAATAGCATCGCCATCGGAGTTGACGGAGAGGGCAATCTCCCTGAGGTTTTTCAGGTAGGCCAGCTCATTGAGTGCCCGGCCATCGAAGTCTTCTGTGCCCAGCTTCAGGAACCTGATCCGTTTCATGGTCACCAGTCCGCTCAGGCAAAGGGCGCTGATGGTGCAGCCGGAGATGTTCAACTCTTCCATGTTTTTCAGGGTGGTGAAGCGAGCAATTCCCACGTCGGAGATGGGGCAGTTCTCCAGATCAAGATGGGTAAGCTGTGTGAAATTGCTGAGGAGAGGGGCACTGAGATCCCCCGTGGCGGTGTTTTTCAGGGAGAGTGTTGTGAGACTTGCCAGGCGGGCGAGCTGGGCGACGCCCGCATCGGAGATTGAGCTGTTATCAGCCAGATTCAGATATTGCAACCGGGTCAGCGCACCAACATGTGCAAGCTCTGCATCCTCAAGGTTACAATCTCTGAGATCCAGAGACTTGAGGGATTTGAGAGCGACAAGTGGAGCAATGTCCCGCTCAAGGAGGTGCCTGTTTCCGGAAAGGTCCAGGTGGGTCAGGTGGACAAAGGCGCTCAGGAGTGAGATGCCACGGGACGCAATATTGGTTCGGTCCAGAAACAGCCGCTGCAGTTTTTTAAGCCCTGTGAGGTGCCGAATGCCAAGGTTGACCATATTGCCGGCGAGATCGAGGGAACGGAGCTGTGTGAGATTTGCCAGGTGTTTAAGGCCCGTGGAGGAGATGTTGATGGAATCAAGGGAAAGATTTTCCAGGTGGGTGAGAGTGATTAGGTGGGCCACCCCCCTGTCAGTGACAGACGTGAAGGAGAGGTCAAGGTTCGTGAGCGCCGTCATGTGGGACAGGTATATCATCCCGCCGTCGCTGATATTGGTGCTGGAAAGATTGAGACTGTAAAGCTTGAGAAGTTTGGAGACGTGTGTGAGTGCATCGTTTCCGATGCGGGTGTTTTTCAGATTCAATCGCTCCAGGGTTCGAAGCCGCGCGACATACTCAAGTCCCAGATCATCGATGGGTGTATTTTCCAGGTTGAGGGAGGTCAGATGATGAAGATTATTGAGATAAAATAGGCCCTCGTTGGTTACGTGTGTGCCGCTGAGATCCAGGTGACGAGTATCTCTGAGCAGGGAGAGCCACGCAAGATCCGTGTTTCCGAAAGTGGAGGGGGAATTTTTCAGTTTCCTGGCAGCGAAGTGTGCAAGGACGGTGTCCTCGGGGTCTGTAAGGTCAACCCTGGAGCGTCTGGGGAGAGACGGCTTTTTCTGCACATGTACGGATCTGGTGGGGTCACATCCGGCGACAGCAAATATAATAAAGAGAAAAGCACATCGAAAATACAATGGTCGGCTCCCTTGGGAAATAGTGTGGTCGATGGGTAACAATGTCCTTCGGACCTATATCTAATATTGTGCAGGAAAAGGAGGAATTCAAGGGCTAAAATGAGGAAATCCGGGAGAAATGCAAATTCTTGTGAACTACTGTTCACAGTTGGGCCGCATGGCCATGGCTTTGGCCAATGCTTTTATGAGCTGTTTAAAATTGAAGGGCTTTTGAACATAGTCGGCGATCTTCCCGGAGAATCGATCGGCATTTTCGTGCATGGAGTATCCGCTCATGATTACCACAGGAGTCTGGGGCGAGCGAGCCATCAGCGCGCTAAAAACCTCGTCTCCCCGGAGTTTGGGCATTGTCATATCGAGCAGAACCACATCTATCTCATCTTTGTATTCATCGAAGAGGGCAAGTCCCTCAATGCCATCGGAGGCCTCGAAGACGGCAAACCCCCGATTTTCAAGCATGAGGCGGATGACCGCCCTCACGTCCTCATCATCGTCAATGACCAGTATGATTCCGTCACTGGGAATAACGATACTCTCTTCCGAAGTGGATCTGTTGCGCCCCCTCTGAACACAGTCACCGGCGGGCAGGTAGACAGAGATAGCGGTGCCCACTCCCAGGGTGGTCTGTACCTGGATTGTTCCACGGTGGCCTTTGACGATACCCATGACCGCTGCCATGCCGAGCCCCCGCCCCGCAAATTTCGTGGTGTAGAAAGGGTCAAAGATGCGGGGGATTTGCTCAGGAGTGATTCCACAACCCGTATCAGTTACCCGCAGCATGATGTAGGTGCCCGGGTTCAGTCGCTCGTGGGGAGAAAAGAAGTTTGCCTCTCCCGTGGGGAGTTTTTTCAGGCCCGTGGAGATATTGATGGTCCCGTCCCCGTCCCCGATGGATTCAGATGCATTGGTGATC
>JAHJLU010000792.1 GCA_018821745.1 Myxococcota bacterium
CGTAGGGATGACATCCTGGCGTAGAGAGTCGACCCCGGGGGTGAAGTCGATGACCTTGGAGTCGGGGATGATCATGAGGTAGGCATAGCCTGCGTAGACTGTGGTATTGACCGTGGAGAGCAGCCCGAAGGACTTGGAGAGGGAGAGATCCACGGAGGCGATGGTGAGATCCACGTCGGTGTTGCCCATGACCCGGCTGCCGTATCCACGCACGGCGATGGTGGGGATGGGCCACTTGAAATACCCCTCGTTGATGGCAAATTTTGCCATGATGTGGGGGGCATACATGTGGGACTCGGGGAGGTATTTGAGCCCGCCGCCGATCTCGAACCCGGGGAGGGGGAACCACATTCCCTTGCGGTATTCAAACCCGATGGTCTGGAGAGCGAACCCGGGTTTCCCCTCCATTCCCTCTTTCCAGTAGGGGGCCTTATAGTCGATGGTGGTCATTGAGTAGTTGACCCCCAGAGCGTGGCCCATGTATCCCAGGGTCTCTGCGGGGGAGAGGAAGTTGGGCGCAAAGACGACCCCGAGCTGGGACATGAGATTCCGGTACTTGGCGTGGGCGTCGGTCTTTACCTGAATGGAGTCATTCCAGTTTCCCGTTACAGTTGGATTATACAGGTTGGAGAGCTCTGTGTCGTTGCGGTACTTGGCCGATGCAACACAGAGGGGCAGAAAAATAATAAATATAAGGCCTGTCAGGCTGAGGATAGTTTTCATTGAGAGCCTCAATAAAAGCGGGTGCTGCACAGAGGAAATGGTGAAAAAACACTCCATGTGCGGTCCGATAACGGCTATACGTTATCAGCACAGGCCTATTTAATCAAGTAATTGAATGATTATCCCTGACAATTCTTTTCGTTTCGGGAGCACTAGAGTTTGGGCCAGATGACTAAAAATCCGCCCAGGCCAAGCTCAATGAGGCCTATCAAAAAGGCGTTGAAACGATAGAAAGTTTTAAAACCAAAGGGTAAAAAGAAAAACATCAGTCCCAAAAGGCCGTGGACGGTGAGAAGCATGCCGGGGATGACCGCGAACCATGCGAGGAAACCCTTGTCGGAGAAGGTCGGCATGGTGAGGGCGGTTACCACGATAATGAGGGCGATGATCCCGTAGGTGAGGATCACGGAGGTCCTGATGGGTTTTTTCACCGAGATGGTCCCTGTCTCATGGACGGGCTGGTGGCACTGGGGACATTTAATGGTGAAGATGTGCACCGGAGTCTGGCAGTTGCCGCATTTTTTATACTGATCGTGGAGTGGACCCAGTTTACTCTCTTTGAAATAGCATTTCGCGCAGTATACCCGCTCGTTGAAAGTGTATCCTTCGTCGGGAAGGATCTCCTTTCCGCAGGTACAGACGCTGTCTGCCTGGGTCTCTGTTGGGCTCATAGGGGCCATGAATTCACCTCCTGAGGTGGGACCAAAACTGCACCATCCAAGGGTAAAGCGCAAGGAAAAAGAGTCCTTAGCGGGCTGCCAGTCCCGGTGGGGCGGACAGGGGATGGGAACAACAGGTTAAATAAGCACTCAGGGCATCTGGTCAAGGGGGAGGGTCAGGGTTTCCATGGGGATATGTTCCATGGAGATGCCCAGTTTGTCAGCCCAGAGCATGGTTCGCTCGTCACGGTAAAATTCCCCGTAATAAATTTTCTCGATGCCGGAGTTTACAATCATTTTAAAACAGAGCCAGCAGGGGGAGGCGGTGACGTAGATGGAGGAGCCCTCCATGGGAATCCCCAGTTTTGCGGCATGGATGATGGCATTTTGTTCCGCGTGGATGGTGGCCACACAGTGTCCGTTTTCCAGCATGCAGCCCACGTCATGACAGTGGGGAGCGCCGCTCATGGAGCCGTTGTATCCCGTGGAGAGGATGGCGTTGTTTTTCACGATGACGGCCCCCACATATTTGCGGTTGCACGTAGAGCGCGTCGCCACGATACGGGCGATGTTCATGAAATACTCATTCCAGCTTTGCCTTTTGGAGGCGTCCATGGAGTCTCCTTGAGGGCGCCAAGGGCCCTTTTAAATACACTGCCGGGGTTCCCCCCGGGGGAATGTGACCGTAGATACCGCAGGTGACCTTTGCTGTCCATGATAAAGGAGAGCCACCGGGGCTGAAAAAGAATGCCAAAAGCAAAAATCCGGTATATAGTCAGGGCAAAAGGAGAGCCCCCCAACAATGTACCTTGGTGGATTTACCCACAGAGATGAGCTTTATCAGATTGCAGTGCGATGGCTCCAGGATCAGATGGAACCCGACGACGCGTGGCATCTCACAGAAATCTTCTCCTATGAGGGATTTATCTCCACCTACCCCAGTAAAAAGTTCATCACCTCCTTTTTGTCAGAGCTGTACAACTGCGAGATCGATGCCAAGTACACCAACTACAAGCATCAGGTCAAAGAATCGGTTATCCGCTCCATTCCCCAATACAACGAACGCATAGAGATGCTCGTTCGCGCCTTCAAGGCCCGTCCCGAGGAGTATTTTCCCCGGGCACCCTTCAACGGGCTCCTTTATTATGACAGCAATGATCATCTCATCGGCATGTATCGTATCAAGCGGGCCCGGCGCGTCGCGGAAAAAGTCTCCCGCCGCCTGGCCGACCGCATTTTATCTCACATCCGGAGCAAAGCAGAGTCCCTGGCCAAAAAGAGGGCCACCCTGCTGGGGATCCCCCTCGATATGTTGCTCACCTCCCACGAGCAGATGGTAACAGAGTTCGAGGCCGCAGAGCGGCAACTGGCAGAGCAGATTACCAAGGGAGAAATACTCTTTGATCACAACGATATGGCTATTCATGATGTTATCGGGATAAAAGTGATCGGGGATCAGGAGCGCCTGAAAAAGGCGGAACAGCTCCTGGAGAGCCATCCCGATATTACCATTGTGGAGCGCGAAGAACACAAGGGGACCTACAACGCCACCAATATTCAGGTGGACCTGAAGCTCCCTCCCTCGGCAGAGACCATTGATCGCATATTTTCCAAAATGACCCCGCCCTTTCCCGTCTCCAGGGGTATCTCCCTCGAGGATCTCATCGAAGGGTTTCCCACCTATGTGGAGACGGGGCTCGACAGTGTCCGGCTGGAGATCATCCTCACCACCTACGAAGAGCTGGTGGAGTCGGAGATCGGGCGCTCCATCCATGAGCGTCGCACCCTCGGCCAGCGTCAGCAGCGGCAGTACACGGGCCGTATCGCCAAAAACTGCGAGTTTATTATCGAGTATCTGCTCTCGGTCGCCTTCTCCCCCAAGATTCATGTGAGTATTATCCCTGTTAAGCTCCTGGGGTATTACCTGCCGGAGACCATCTCCTACGCCATCAGGCGGCTGTACAATATGGAAGAGTCTGCGCTCTTCCCCACCCTCACTTTTTAGTCTCTTTTTGTTCCACCGCCACGGAGAGGGTGAGGTTGGCACCGTTGACCACCTCCAAAAGGCCGATGAAGCTTTCGTACTGGGCTTTGCGGTCACCCCGCAGGATTACCCGCGTTGCCGGCTTTTTTGCGGCGATTTGTTTCAACTCCGTGGAGAGTCTGTCGAAGGAGTACTCCTGACCCTGAAAGAGAATTTTCCCATCGTCCCTGAGGACGAGCTCCACTTCGTCGGGGACCTTCTCCACGGCGCCAGAGGTGGCCTTGGGCAGATGAACCGCCATGGTTGGGTCCGGGGCAGGTGCTGCGGTGAGCAGGAAAAACAGGAGGAGCAGGAAGACGACATCGATGAGGGGAGTGAGATCGATGACAGAGCTTGTCCATGATTTTTTTCGTTCACGTCTGAACCGCATGTTGATTACTCTGGCCCACTGGATTGCATGGTCTTCACTGCCGTCAGGACCTCTTCCTCGAGCTCGACCACCAGGGTGTCGACCCGGGAGGCGAGATATCGGTAGAGGATATACAGGGGGATCGCCACCGCCAGCCCGGCGGCGGTGGTGATAAGCGCCTCCCAAATTCCGGAGGCCAGGTTGGCGGGGTTGACACCCCGAACCGTAGCCTGGCGGGTCACGTCCTGAAAGACAGAGATCATACCCGTTACTGTCCCCAGAAGCCCCAGGAGCGGTGCCACAGCGGCGAGGACACCCACAAACTCGATCCCCCGGCCCATGTAATGGACTTCCGTTCTTCCCTTCTCTTCCAGGAGCTCCACCAGAGACCGGCGATCCAGATGGAGGTTCTCAACGGCCACGGTGAGCAGCGCACTGAGGGGTGTCTCGTACCCTCTGAGGACCTTGAGGGCTTCCTCTTTTTTCCCCTTCTTCACCAGGCCCTCGATCCGTTTCTTTAACCCGTTGGGGTTGATCCGTTCACGTCGCAAGGCGATGAAACGCTCGATAACGATAACACTCCCCAGGAGGGATGCGGCCAAAATGGGATAAATAAGCAGGCCACCCTTGGCCAGCAGGCTGAATATTTCCATACACGACACCTCGTCCCTGTGTTTCTACCCTAAATTTCATAAATGACCAACCGCTCAGAGAGGGTACCACGGTAAAATTCTATTGAGAACGTGATTTTGATACGCACTTGGGGTATCACTAGGTGACACAGGTGGACAGCGACCCATTATGCTCTGGTTTTTCTCTTTTCTGACAGGATTTATTTCACCCCTGCTCTGGGGATTGGCAGGGTACGTGCTGGTGAGCAGGGGGCAAAGTCCCCTGGTGGTCCTTCCTCTGTGGATCCTGTTCATTTTCCTTGATTTCATGACTATTCCAGGCCGCGCCTACTATTACTACCGCAAGGGGTTGGTCCGCTATGCCGTGGTGAATCTCCAGTGGTACTGCTTTCTCACACCGGGGGTGCAGAAAAAACTTGTCGCCATCGGGGATCTCTCATGGATTCTTATGGACCTGGGGCTTTACAACCAGGCGGGATATCTTCTGGCCCGGGCCGGGGATGTTGTGGACAGCGCTCCTCCCTCCTTCAGTGCTGCACTGGCGCGGTATCTTTTGAGCCAGAACACACAACCCCACGTGGCCCTGGTGATCACGGAGGCGGCCCTGGCCCAGGGTGCCGGGGCCCGAACATGGCTGGTGAGAGGCATTGCGCTCATTCGTTGTCAGCAGCCCAAGTCAGCCCTCAGAGCACTGGAGACCGCCAGGAGGGCAGCGGTAATTAAGGGAGACTACATTCTCAACGGCACCTGCTATTATTATCTGGGGATCGCCTGGAAAGATCTGGGACGGAACAACTACGCCAAGGATCAGTTGCTCAAGGCCGAAGTTCTGTTGGATTCGCTTCCCCTGGGGAGTCAGGCGGCCAGAGTGCTGTGACGGTGGCCCCCGAAACTGGCGGAGACCCCGATTTTTTCTTTTTCACCTCCGAGGGGTTACACTCTCCTGGTGCTGCTTACTACTCTTCTCACCCTCTTTGTGTTTTCCCAGTCTACCGATGCCCAGGTGGAGTTCACCGCCGGGGCGGGGGTTTCCCGTCAAAAGGCAGCCCTGACGGCGGGTGCCGGACTGGATGTCACCTCGGGGAAGCTCTCACTGGGGATATCCGTCCCTGTGGTGGTGTTACTGGAAAAAGCCGATGTCTCTGTGGACAAGCGGCTGTGGGATACCCCCACGGATTATGCCTACGCCATACGCTATCTGGGTTTTCGCTCCAGGATAGGATCCGCTGATTTTGGACTACTCCTGGGAGAGACCCACGACGTGACCCTGGGGTTTGGTGGAGTGGCCCGTCATTTCAACCCCCTCATCCATTTCGATTCTCCCCACAGTGGTGCCCAGCTGGGATTTGTTCATAAGAGGATAAGGGGATTCTTTTTCATCGACGACTTTGTGGCTCCCAAAATCGGCGGATTTTCCCTCCGCGGGGAGGGCCCCGGGGGTTTATTCGCCGGGGGGTCTCTCTTTGCCGATCCCTCCATGCCCTACACCATGAATGACCCCGGGGGGACGGTTCACGTCGACCGTGATGCCGGAACACTCATTCCCTTCTCAACCGGTCGCTTTCTCCCCCTCAGTGTGTTTCTCGGCTATGCGTTCAACGAGTCCTTCGTCGCAGCCGTGGAGGGAATCACCCTGGATTTGGGTGACGGGGGAGCCCTTGGGATCATGGGCCACCTCGAGGGGACCCTTAAGGGAAAAACAGCCACCTTTTCATTGAAAATCAGTGGCGGGGGCGGCGGTGACCATTTTCAGCCATTCACCGCGGGTCCTTTTTATCTGATGCAGCGGGAGTTCTCCGATTCGGGGGCCACCTCCATGGCACGGGCCCTCGCGGTCAGTGAAAACCCCGGGTACGGAATGGCCCTGGACGCAGGGGTGAAACTCTCATTTTCACAAAATAAATCATTGGAAGTCAGAGGGAGTTTCAGTAGAAATCGGTTCGCGGATGTCATGAATGGTACGGTGACGGCCTTTATCTCCCAAAAAATGGCGCTGGCCTTCTTCGGGGCTGTGGATACCCAAAAAAATGGCATTTTTTCTCTCCATGGAAGAATAGCGCTCTCCCCCCGCTGGTTTGTGTGGACAAGGGCGAAACGCCTCTTTGCAATTTCTGCGGGAAATGACTACTATGAGCCCAGACTTCAGATCCTTGCGGGCCTCGGATACCGTGAAAATTCCGATTAGGAGCATGTTTTGTTACTCAATCCCAGTTTTAAACCCCTAAAAGACGAAACCCTTGGTCCAAAACTGGGGAAAATTTGTTCAGATCAGGCACCTGAACGTCTGAGACAGGCTTTCGCCAAGGGTATGGCGCCGGGATTTACCCCCGAAGAGCTCCTCATGGGGCTTTACCAGCTCGCGGTATTGTACGATGAGCTCTTTGACGCGGTCCAGAAGACCATTAAGAATCTTCCGGAAAATGTACTCTCCCCCCTGGCCTCCAGGACCGATATGCCTGGCCCCGTGCTGTTTCTGCTGTCGGAGATGGATCTCGCCGAGACGGTCATTGAGGCGGTCATTTCCAATAAAAATACCCCCAATGAGGCCATTGCCCATCTGGCACGCAGGGTAAAGCAGCGATTGGCCGTTTTTATCGCCGACAACCAAAAGCGTCTCCTTGAATACCCTGTTATTATTGAGAATCTCTACCTCAATAAGTTCACGCCCATGTCTGTGGCAAACCGGATCATCGAGCTGGCCGCCCGTCACCGGCTGGAGCTTGGGCTTGATGCCTATTCCGAGATGCTCAAGGCACTGGATATGGATCCCCCCCAGGAGGAGGATCCCATCGACGCGGAGCTGGCGGCGGCAGAGCTGGATCAACGCTTCGCCACCATTGAGGTCTCTGCCCTCAAGTTCATCAGCCATGAGGACGAAGACCCTGAGGAGATTGCCAAGACGGAGACCGCAGAGGAGACCCACAACCGGATCATTCTCAGCCAGCTTCCCGTCTCCGCCAAAATCCGACTTGCCATGTTGGGAAACCGATTTCACCGATCCCAGCTCATCCGGGATGCCAACAAGGTGGTTGCGCTGGCCGCAATCAAATCCCCCTCCATCACGGAGACCGAGATCGACGAATACTCGAAAAACCGCCAGTTATCCGAAGATGTCATCCGGTATATCACCCGGCGCAAGGACTGGCTCAAGTCCTACCGGATAAAACTCAATCTGGTGAATAACCCCAAAACACCCATCACTGTGGCGCTGACACTATTGAATTTTTTGCGTAAAAACGATCTGGCTTCCCTGGCACGATCCAGAAACGTTCCCCAGGTCATTCGAATGGCCGCCAACCAGCGGGCTCGCCAAAAAACATAACAGGAAAATACCAATGGGCTTTTTGCAGCGATTTTACCACGCCTCCATTTTCATTCCCCAGAGGGTCCGGGAAATCAAGGAATCCTCCAGGCACCACGCCCTCGCCGACGGCCTGCTCCTCGGGGGAATCATTCTCCTCGTTGGCTATTCATGGCATATAGCAATGGTTTTCGAGGGTTACACCCGGGTCTCCGGCGGTGCCGGTACCTCGGAGCTGCTCTATCTTCTCCGGCAGCTTTTCATTCTCGATATCATCCCCCTGGCGCTGTTAACCGGCATTTTTCTGGCGGCATCGGGAGTAAAAGGTTTCGGAAAGAATCTGGAGCTCGCCATCGCCCTGTGGACTCAGCCCCTCTTGATCCGGCTGGTTCTCGAGGGCATCCCTCTTTTGATCCCCATTGTCAACTACTACCCCATACCCTTTGTTGAGGTTCCCCAGCTCGTGGCCTATATGTGGGCGCTCCTCTCCCTCTCCTTCGCGCTCTCCTGCTGCAAGTCCACAAAGAAACGGCCCGAGGCGGGCACAGGGTGGCTCTTTTCGCCTTATCTCGCCTATATCTTCAGCGGGATGATTGCCATGGCGGCGGTGGTTCTGTACTACTATCCCCTGGCGCGATCCATGCCCCTCTTTATCAAAGCACCGACCTTTGTACTTCCCTCCGTGGAGGGGACCTGCGATCTGGCGGCCCAGAAGGGGAAAGTGGTGTTGGTGGAGTTTTGGAACTACCGGTGTCACCACTGTAAGAAGCAGGTGGAGGAGATGAACACCATCGCTGATTCCATCGATCCTTCAAAGGTGACCATTTATGCGGTCCACACCAGCGGCGGGAGCCAGATGAAGGGGCAGGTGCAAAAACTCATGGATCACAAAAACATCAAGCACTGCCTTGATGACGGCTCCGTCTCCACCGTCTACCGCGAAATTGCTCCCTACCATCGGCTCAGGGGCGTTCCCCACACCATGATCATTGATCGCCACGGGGTGATCCGGAAGGTCATCCGTGGGAGAAAAGACGCGTCCGTGATTCTCGGTCATCTTAGCCGGATCCTCGCCCGGTAAACCCACTCGGTCATCTCAACCGGATCCTCGCCCGGTAAACCCACTCGCCCAGTTCCTGTGCAATTTTCCTGCATTACCCGTACCCCCAATGTCAGCATACAGCTCTTTTTTTTGCCCCCCGCAAGTTCAGGTGAGAAGAAACAGGGGTGTTAGATGTTGTCGCCCAACGAGAGTTCAATCTCTTTAATCAGGTCACGCATGGCATCAGCCGTGGGAGAGCTCTTGTCCATATCTGCCAGAATCGAGTGGAGCTTTTTGAGCTCGTCTTTCTTTCCGGCCACTATGGCACCATGGGCATGTTCAAATTTTTTATAGAATTCCTGAAGCTGGTCTCCTTTGCGCAGGGGCCAGATCTTGGAGAAGTTTCCATCTTCCATTTTTTTGAAATAGTTCGAGATTTTGAAGAGCGGTCCTGCCACCTTGTGGGTGAGAACGATGGTGTATAGAAAAATGATGACAATGAAAATCAGGGAGAAAATGACCACCCCGAACAGGATGCGCTGGTTGTTCTTTTTGCGGATAACCGATGCCTTGCTCTTGTCTTCGGTCATTTTGGAGAGGGCTTTTTCCAACTGTTTGGTCTTGCTGGTGATACCCTTCTCGATCTCTGTTTTCAGGGTTTTCTTGCTCTTCTCCACATGCTTGCTCATCTTGGAGATGTCGGCAATATCGTCTTTTTTCATCTGATCCATGGAGGTCTTCGCCATGGAGGCCAGCTCGGGGTACTTCTCTTTTTGGCTGACGATGAGGCTCAGGATACCGGTGGCGGTCTCCGATTTTTCCTTGAAGACTTTTTTTGTCTCGTCGGACTGCTTGGCAAAAACCTTTTCGGTTTTTTTGGATGCAGCCCTGAATACGGAGATAGTCTCATTGGACTGAGTCTTGAAAATTTCTATGATTTCATCTGATTGTTTTTGGTGAAGCCTGGAGGACTCAGCGGTCTGGTGATAAATGAGGAACCCCAGCAGACCGGTGAGCAGGATGGCGATAACGACGATAATCAGGGCATAGGTGAGCTGGAAGGATTTGTCGAGGAGGTAGTTCTTGAGATGTCTTTTGGGTTTGGGAGCCGACGTGGCTATGGGTTGTGATTCGCTCATCAGTGACCTCGTTTACATGTTGCGTGCCAGATAGCTTTTTACGCCTCTGAAGACTACAGGAACCACGGCTTCCATGCAACTTTTGACAGTCCCCACATCAAGGTTGCCCGTGAGTGCTGCTCCACCACTGGTCATCATTTTAATGGCTTTTCCTGGAAAAGTGGTGATGAAAATCTTTAAATTACAAGATACTTCTGAACCCGATTGGGAAATAATAAGGGTTCCGTCAACCATGAATCCCGTGAGCTTTTTCTTTCTGAGATCCCGTTTTTTGGGGATCTTGCATTTGTCCCAGTGGGGGGTGACATAGGAAATTTTTTCTGCCTCATCCGTGAGCATGGAGCGCAGAGAGGCCTTAATGGCGGTGGACCCCGACGAGAATCCGTTGACCCCCATTGGCCCCACGCGGAGGTAAATTTTCTTCCCGGAGAAATTGACCGAGGGGCACCTCTGCTGGAGTAACTTCAAGGCTTCTTTTGCCATTTTTCGAACGTAGCTTTTTTCTTTGGCAGCCTTTTTCTTCAGATAGGGGATAGCGGCGGTGTTTCCCAGTTTTCCCAGGGAGAGCGCGGCTGTTCCGCGTACGGTGGGGTTTTTGTCGTTATTGAGGGCATTGAGCAGCGCGGAGAAAGCCTTGGATTTACCCTTGTGGCTGGAGAGGAGCATTGCCGCAGTGACTCTGACCTTGTAATTTTTTGATGTCTTCAGCGTATTGACAAGGACATCAACGGCGTCGGCCCGTGCCCTTGCGGGCATGAACAACGAGAACGCGAGCAATGTCAGTGTAATGAGATATTTCTTCATGTGTGATCCTCGCCGCTATCTTTCATAGCGACGATGCGACTCAGACAATTCTTCACTTTTTAAGACAGTTCCTTGGAGCCACCGTGGCCAAGTAAAGAGTATCATGACTCTCCATCACCTCTCAAGCCAATTGCGCAAAAAAGCGACATCAGCCCACTACCGGGATGGGACACTTTGGAAAAGGGTTTACATTGGTGGCACATTGGGTGTAAACCGAAAAACTGACTCGGGAGGTATATTCCATATTGTCCAAAATTAAAATACCCGTGGGTTTCCCCGTAAAGCAGGCAAGGGTGTTCGTCCTTTTTGGCGCAATGGTAACGGTGTTGGCGTTTTTGCCGCCTCCCATGGATCTTCTGCCCTCGGTAAATTTCTTTTTTCACAGACTTTTTGGTCCGTCCCGGGGATCCCCCGGAAAAGAGCCTCCTCAAATATCCGCGGTAACAGAGGACATCACGAGGCTGGAAAAAAGCATTGAGGTGATCACCCACATAGCGCCCCAAAAAGTCCCGGCGAAGATCCTTGTGAAAAAACTCCCCCCTGTCTCCACGGGGCAGCTCCAGAATATTCCCGGAGCAAAGTATCTTGCCAATCCCTGCCTCATTGGGAGCAGCTCCGGTTGCGGCCGGTGGGCCCTCGATTTTTTCTATGACTCTCTGGCCCAAACGACACAAAAGAAAAAAATCACGCGCATTGGCTATTTTGGTGACTCCATCATCGCTCTGGACAAGGTGACCTCCTTCATCAGGACAAAGTTCCAGGAGCGGTTCGGGAACAGCGGCCCCGGCTTTTTCCACATGGTCCCCATCTGGAAATGGTTGAAACATAGACAGATTGCACTCCACGGCAGGGAGTGGGAGACGGAGACCATGCTCTTCCCTAAAAGAAAGCAGCGGTTTTACGGCTACGGCGGCGTTCTGGCCAGGACTATCGGTCCCGGTGCATCTACTACCATGAAGATACGCAGCGGTGCCAACACCGCACCCACCCGCATGGTGGCCTTCTACATCAAAAACAGCGAAGGCGGACACTTTTACATGAATGTTGACGGGAAACGCCTCGCCACGGTGAACACCCGTGGCGAAAAAGGTCTCGGGTCCATGCATGAGGTGAAGTTTGCCCATGGAACTACCTTCGAGATAGAAGCGGGAAAAGGGGGAGTGCTGCTGCTCACGGGGGCAGTCCTTGAAAACGAAAACCCGGGCGTGGTGGTCGACTCCATGAGCCTCACGGGTGGCCGTCTGATCCATTTTTCCCACAATAACCCGGACCATTTCGCCCATATCCTTTCGCAGCGCCGGCCTGATCTGTTGATTTTCCATTTTGGGATCAATGAAGCAGACACGGGGATTGAGCCGGAGTATGAAGCCAAAGTGAGCGCCTTTTTGCGGGGTATACTCAAGCGTACTCCCGGCCTCTCCTGCATGGTGGCAGGTCCTTCGGACAAGGTCACGAAAAAGTGGGGAGAATACAAGACCAAGCAGATCATCCATTATATCATCAAGGTCCAAAGGAAGATCGCCCTGGAATCGGGGTGTGCCTTCTTCAACACCTGGGAGGCCATGGGGGGGGAGGCCTCCATCGTGAAATGGTATGAACACCGTCCCAGGCTGGCAATCGGTGATTTGACACATATTACCAATGCGGGAGGAGATCTTCTGGGCAGCGTCATTTATCTGGAGCTCATGAAGGGGTATGTTCATTTCATGGAGAGCAGGCCGTAACCATGTATTTCAACACGGTCGCCTACATGTATTTCTTCGGGGTGATTTTCATCATCTCCTGGCTGCTCCGCAACACCCTTGCGCTGCGTCATCTGGTGCTCTTTGCGGGGAGTCTGTTTTTCTATTCGGTATGGAATCCCAACTACCTGCCTCTTATTTTGGGTGCGGTGTGGCTCACCTGGGAGAGTGGCAGGCGCATTGCCCGGAGCGATTCAGCCCGGGAAAAGAAACTGTGGCTTTTTGTGGGAGTGTGCGGGAGCCTCAGCGTGTTGGCGTTTTTCAAATATGGCACTTTCGCAGTCTCCTCCCTGGAGATGTTCATGCGGTGGCTTGGCTATGGCGGGCATCTGGAGTTGGGAATCCTTCGTCGTATTGCCCTCCCCGTGGGGATCTCCTTCTATGTCTTTCAAACATTAAGCTACACCATAGATGTCTATCGGGGGAAGCTCGAGCATGAAAAATCGCTCCTGGACTATGCCCTGTATGTCTCCTTTTTCCCCCAGTTGGTTGCCGGGCCGATTGTACGGGCCACGGATTTTCTTCCCCAGCTCAAGCGGCCGGCCATTCTCACCGATGAGCAGTATGCCTTCGGGGTCACCCTCATTCTCTTCGGACTGTTCAAAAAGGTGGTAATAGCCGATTATATCGCCATCAATCTGGTGGAGCGTGTCTTTGACGCCCCGCGCATGATGTCCTCGCTGGAGGTTATCGCCGGAATTTATGGGTATACCCTGCAGATCTACTGCGACTTCTCCGGCTATTCGGATATCGCCATCGGCAGCGCCGCGTTGCTGGGATTTACCCTCACCAAAAACTTTGATGCCCCTTTCCGGTCCAGGAATCTTTCCGAATTCTGGAGGCGGTGGCACATCTCCCTCTCCACGTGGCTTCGTGATTACCTGTATATATCACTCGGAGGATCACGAAACAACAGGGCGTGGAAGACCTCTCGCAACCTGATGATCACTATGCTTCTCGGGGGGCTGTGGCACGGCCCCTCGTGGAACTTTGTCTTCTGGGGATTGCTGCACGGGGTGGGCCTTTTGATCACCCATCCTTTGGGTATCAAGGGAGCCCCCGGGGAGGGACAGAGCTGGATCTGGAGTTGGCTGGGCATCTTTTTTACCTTCCACTTTGTCGTCTTTGCCTTTATCTTTTTCCGTGCACCCAATTTTGATCGGGCATGGCTGGTGCTTTCCCAGATCGGGGAGTTCACCTTCACGGCGAAAAATCTTCCCCTCACCGTGCTCCTGGCCATGGGGACGGGGTACTTTCTTCACTTTACCCCCGACTCCTGGGCCGTGGGTCTCAAAAAACTGTATCAGAAGGTGCCCATGTACGTTCAGGTTGCAGTTCTAACGGGTTTCGCACTGCTTTTACAAAAGGTGGCCACCTTCGATGCCGTTCCCTTCATCCATTTCCGGTTTTAAGAGTAATCCCCTGATTGTTTCCCTGCTGTTTCTCATCGCAGCCGGTCTTTTTTCGTCGGGGTGCAAGAGCGAACCCGAAGCGATCGGGTCCTCTTTCACCGATACCTTCGACGGTCCCTGTCTGAGGAATTACTGGCATGATACCATCGGCCGGTACGCGGTCATTGACGGTAAATTGAATATCAACGGAGCATATAACCACCCCCTATGGCTGAAGTACGCCCTGCCCGTGGAAGTTACCATCGAGTTTGATGCCCGGAGCCTCACCAAAGATGGTGATATCAAGGTCGAACTTTTTGGGGACGGGCGATCCTTCGCCTTCAACAGGGGCGCTTACGTGGCCTCAGGATATGTTCTGTGCATGGGGGGATGGGGAAACACGAAAACCTTCATTGCCAGACAGGCCGAGCACGCCCAGAATTTACTGGTGACCACCGCTGTCAAGGTGACAACGGGGAAAATACACCACAACAAAATAGAGAGTTTCATGGAGGGATCCCACCTGATAATCAACTGGTTCATCGACGGGAAACTGGCGCTCTCCATGCGTGACAAGAATCCGCTGTACGGTAGGAAAAATCGCTGGTTCGGCTTCAGTAACTGGTCCTCGGATGTATGGTTTGACAATTTGATGATCACCCCAAGAGCAAAAAAACCATGAAAATACTGGTCACCCTGAAACCCGTCCCCGACCCCGAGCAGCCTTTTCGGTTCACCGGGGGCCGGTTTGATTTCTCCCAGGTCGGTGTGATCACGAACCCCTTCGATGAATATGCCCTGGAGACCGCACTTCGGCTCACCGATGTGCCTGACGGTGACAAAACCGTGAGGGGGGAGGGTGAAATTGTCGCCGTCTCCATTGGTGAGGCCGCTGCGTGTGTAAAAGTGCTCAAGCGGGCTCTGGGCCTGGGCGCAAATCGCGTGTATCATATCACCGTTCCCCAGGAAGAGTTGGATTTTTCCCGGGTGGCTCGCATTCTGGAGGGGATCTGTCTCGGGGAGAGCCCCGATCTCATCCTCATGGGAAAACAGGCTGTTGACTCGGACAGCGGGATCGTCCCTCCTTATCTGGCTGGTCTTCTGGGGGTTCCTCAGGTGACAGCAGCCACCGCCATTACCGAGCGACCGGGAAAACTCCTTGTAGAGCGGGAACTGGAGGGTGGCACCGAACAAAAAGAGGTGACTCTGCCGGCGGTTGTTTCGGTAGATCTCGGGATTGGGGCAGTGGATTCCGTGAGGACTCTTGCCATGGATGGAACGTTTCCCTGGGCCGAGGGTCCCCGGTATCCAACTATTCGGGGGATGCTGCGGACGAAAAATATCCCCCTCGAATCCCATGACCCCGAGGAATTTACAAAAAACCATTCACGGGCCCTCGCCGAGGGGAAGCAGGAACTCTCTCCCCCCCGAAAACCCGGTGTTATAGTAGAAAATATCGAGGAATTGGCCAAGGTGCTGGGTCCCTTCGTGAGAATGGGTGGGCGCTAAATGTGTACCACCCTGGTTTTGCTGGAGTTGACCGCGGAAACAATCAACCCCCTCTCCCTGCGTGCCCTCAGCGCCGCCCGAGCTGTATCGGAAGACCTTGCAGGTCTGGCCCTGGGAGAATCAGCATCGGTGGCACGAAAGGCCTGCGCATACTTCCCCGGGGTTATCCATCTGGTGACCAGTGAGGAAATGGGTGCCGAGATACTCGCTCCCGCTCTGTGCCAGATAATGGAGCAAAGCGGTTGTACCCAGTTGGTGGCCGCGGCGACTCCCTTTTCCCGGGATCTTCTCCCCCGTGTCGCAGCGCTTGCTGGCGCCTCCTTCCTCTCGCAACTTTCGGTGCTGGAATTCCCGGGCGAGGGGAAACGCGCTGTGCTCGCAGGAAAGGGTGTTGTCGCAGTACGCTCGCTTTTACCTGTCAGTATCATCACCATAGAGCCATCAGCCTTCCCAGTGGCAGCGCCGCTGGCAATCGAAGGGGAGATCAGTTTGCGGACAGACCCGGTGGAGGAGTTTCCCGGAATCTCCCGGAAAATAATTCCCTCGGCTGCGAGGGGAGGTCCATCCCTCCTGGATGCGGCGGTAGTTGTGGGCGTTGGCCGCGGGGTGGGACCGGTTCAGTCCCTGCCATTGCCGCTGGCCCAGTTGGCGACCCTGCTGGGAGCTGCCGTGGGAGGGACCCGAGCGACCTGCGACAGTGGCCTATTTTCTCCGGATCTCCAGATTGGCCAGACGGGGAGAGTGATCGCTCCCGAGTGCTATATTGCCATCGGGGTCTCGGGAGCGGTGCAGCATGTGGCCGGTGTTCGGGGTGCAGCCCTCATTGTCGCCATCGATAAAAATGAGCTCGCGGGGATCTTTGAGACAGCAGATGTCGGGTTTGTGGGGATGTGGGAAGCGGTGGTGCCCAAGCTGTGCGAGCTGCTCGGTTCAAACCCCCGATAAGTCATTTTTCAACGGGACAATTACCGGCGTTTTTTCAGTTCAAGGAGGACCAGTTTTGCGACAGCCTTGAGGGTCGTGAAGACTCCATCACCGGAAACAGCAACAGCCGAGAAGTCTGGAACGCCGGTGGGGTTGAGGAGATTTTTCAACTCATCCAGGGGAGCGGCGTTGGGAAGATCCTGCTTGTTATACTGGACAACATAGGGGAGCTTATCAAGGTCAAATCCATGATCTTCGAGATTTTCACGAAGGTTGTCAAGCGACTCCAGGTTGGCTTCCATACGCTCGACCTGTGAGTCAGCAACGAAGACGACCCCGTCCACACCCTTGAGAATCAGTTTTCGGGAGGCATCATAGAAGACCTGCCCGGGAACCGTATAGAGATGGAACCGTGTCTTGAATCCGTGAATATCGCCCATGCTCAATGGAAGAAAATCGAAAAACAGCGTTCGTTCTGTTTCCGTAGCAAGGGAAATCATCTTGCCCTTGGCGTCGGGGCTGGTTTTATTGTAAATGTATTGCAGGTTGGTGGTCTTTCCGCAAAGACCGGGACCGTAATAGACAATTTTACAATTGATTTCACGAGATGAGTAGTTGATGAAAGACATCGCACATCCTTAGTCGTCATTAAAGAGATTGTCTATGTCGGCGTCGGTGATCTCTTCGAAAATTGACGGCTTTGATTGTTGTTGCTGTTGCTGGCTCATTTCCTCAAGAAGGGTCTGAATGTCCTTGGAGGCTTTTCTCACCCTGAGCCTCACAAGGCCCAGCGACGTCCGCTGATCGAACAGCACAACCAGAATGATCCTTTGAGCAACAATGGATATATGGATGTTTGTGTGCTCTCCTTCGTGGAACTGCCCTGTGAATTCCTTTTCGGCGAGAAGCTTTGCGATACCGCCAGTTGCGGCAACGTTACCAGCTGTGAGAGAGGAAAGGCTTGTAGTGTCAAGACCTTCTATCTCACCTGCAGAGGCAATTTCCTGGCCGTTCTTGTCGATGAGCAGGATCGCCATAGCGTTGGAATCCTGATAGAGCCGCTCAACAGTTGCCTGTATTGCCTGATATTGCTCTTCGTACAATACTTCCATTAACCCAACTCCTTAATCCATCGGAGAGAAAAAACAACCACATACAGACTGACGCAGGCTCTCCGGTTTCTTTGGAAGTGGCGCATAATGCACCATCCCCTGTCTAACAGAGAGGGGCAGTTTTTACAATCCCTTTCTGCGTGCCCCGTTAAAATATGACGGCAAAAATGAACCCTCTTCAATTTCAGACCCCTGCGATGTTTTGTACCCTGGGGGAAAAGATCTCCTGTCTGCAATAAAGGAGGATGAATTTCCCCCATCCACGGGGGGAGAACAATTTATGCGAAAATCAGGCCGATTATCTTGACGAAACAGGCATCATGGGGCCAAAGAAGATTTGACTATTTTATCATTTTTGTTTAGTTTTGTTGCACTTTGGAAACCTGCGATCCATTGTGGAGGTCTTTCATGAAATATGCTGCGATAACTTTGGTTTTGGGAGCCTTGCTGGTTTCTCCCGCCGCACCGGTCATGGGCGCCGGGAAGGCGACAATCAACTGGCGTGCTCAAAACGATAACAAACTGCTTGATCTGCTGCTTAGCAAAGACTTGAACGTGGCTATCAGGGCGGCGAAGGAGCTTGGTAACAGAAAATCTCCTCTCACCATGGACAATCTGCTCCAGCAGTTGCTTTTGGGGCATCCCCCAAAGCTCTCCCTGGCGATGTTGGAAGCTCTTGAAGTGCGTAAGGACCCAAAGTCTTACAAGACACTGGTTTTTTATGCAACACATAGGTCCCCTGAGTTACGGGTTGCCGCGCTCCAGGCACTCTCAAAGTTGACCTACAAGACCAATTCAAAAGAGTATCTGCACATCAACGAACTGCTTTTGAATTCTCTCAGGGATTATTCCGCAATCGTCAGAGGAAAAGCTGCGTGGCATTTAGGAAAACGCAAGGTATTAAAAGCGGAGAAGCCCCTGCTTCAGTTGTTCGGCAAAGGCAGCGTCCCTGCTACTCAGGCCCTTGGTTTTATTGGGGGGATACGAACAGCGCGAGCCTTTGCCATCTCCCTGGAGAATCGCAAGACCCAAAAAGAGGTCATTGTCAACACCATCGGCAGCTTGCTCCTCCGTGAAGACTTTGGTCCGGAGCCTGTTCGTGTGCAGTTGGTAAAGATTCTGGGCACCATTAACCTTCCCGGGGCGCAGACCGTTCTTCTGAAATATTCGGGGAGCGGTCCCAATCAGTTTGCCCGTTCCAGGAAGCTCGCGTTCAAGATCCTTTCTTCGAAATAGAGGCCGCCATGAGAAAACTCTCTCTTCTTATTTTGTCTGCCAGTCTGTCGTTTTTTGCCTGCAAACCCTTGCCTCCATTTCATGTGGACAGGCCATTCAATGAGGCTGCGCAATTTTCCCAACTGGGGAGCCGTATCAAGCCCCTTCCCCTGGCACCCTCCAACAGCACGGGGAAACCCCTGGTGGTGATGCAGACCAGAATGCCCGTGGGGGCTGTGGCAGTGGACCCCGAGACCGGGAAGGTGCTGTGGAAAACGCCCACTCCGAATGCTCACTCCCGTTACGTCATCAGTGGCGGTGCCGTCGCTTTCCATGACAGCAAAAAGGGGATCGTAGGGCTGGATGTTTCCTCCGGAAAAATCCTGTGGACATACAAACTTCCCTCGGGTCACAAATTCCTGGGTATGAGCGGATCTCCCTCGGGAAAACTGGGGATTGTGTCCATCTATAAACCCATGGGGAGCGTCTTGAACCAGACCTCAACGCTCCATCTGCTCAGGGCCTCTTCGGGATCAAAGATTTATGAAATGTCCACCAACGGCCGCATGGGCTGGCCTACGGTGACTGACAGCGCAGTGCTTGTCCCCTATCGATCCCATTACCTTGTCTTTCTCGATACCCAGAAGCCTGTTGAATTGGCTCGGCTGCACATCACCAAAGGTGAGATTCGCTACATCAAGCACACCTCCAGGGGCCTCTTTTTCGGGGACAAATATGGTGTCTATGCGCTCTCGGGAAATGTCCTGAAAAAACTGGACAAGGGGAAGGCTTCCTTCACTACCGACGTGAAGAACCTTGAATACCGCTACGCGATCAATCAATACGACCCCGTCATGACAAATTACTCTGCCTACGATGTGCGACTTATTCACGGAGAGCTCACGGATACCGACAGTATTGCCACTTTTGAAAACAAAGAGTTTGTTTTCAATATGTTTAAGTATTTCTTCGGATTCCAGATTACTGACAAGGGAAAAGCGCTCCTGAAATGGGCCGTCTCCAGTGATCTCGGGGGTGTGGTGGCTGTCAAGCATGAACAGGGTGTTATTTATTATGTCTCCTCTGAAGGAGCAATCCATGGTCTCAACAGATCAACGGGCGAGATGGTCTTCAGCACTCCTGCAATCGGCGAGTCCATCAAAGGGGCGACCTTCGATATTCGTGGTTTTAAACCTGCCTCCAATGTTACCCCCACAAAGAAATCCCTTCTGGATTCTCTCACCGACATCGCCAACGATACCGACACCCGTTTTCCCTTGGCCAAAAGATTTGCCATTGATGCTCTGGCGGTGGTTGGTGGAGCAGGGGTGAGCCGGCTCATCAAACTTATCACCTCTGCACAGAGTTCCCCGGAACTCAAAGAGAAGGCAGAACACGATCTCGTTGCCCACCCGGATCCCAAAGGGCTCCCCCTCTACCTTGATCTGCTCAAACGCTCCTATGACTATATCCAGGGCTCAAGACCCCTTGCGGTCGATGTGATGGCCAAAGTCTGTGCCAAATTGAAGGCCAAAGAATCGGTCCCCATTCTTATCGGGCTGTTGCGGCATGCGCAGACAACAAAAAAAGAACTCATTGCGATTACCGATGCGCTTTTGGCCATTGGTGACAAGAGAGCGATCCGTGCCTTCAGAGAGTTTCTTCTGGCCTATCGTGCTGATCCAGAATTTGCCAGAGAGATCCATGCGTTGCAAAAGATGGCCGAGGGGCTTTTTGCTCTGGGTGGTCCCCGTGAGCGACAGGTGCTCACCTTCCTCGCCGAAGATCACCGCACACTCCCTCGTCTCCGTGAGTATGTAGTGAGAATGCTCCGGGAAACCCGAAAAAAAGCCAAGAAATAACCAACGTAAGCAGGTAGTGTCTATGGCCCTGGATTTTTTTGCGAAGCGAAAACTGAGAAAAGAAATCAAACAACTGGAATCCCAGATGAAAAAGGGAGATGACCGAGCTGATCTCCGTCTTCGCCTGGCCGGGCTCTATCGAAATCTCGGAAATGATGAAGACGCGAAGAAGCAGTACCTCATTGTGACTCAGTCATATC
>JAHJLU010000793.1 GCA_018821745.1 Myxococcota bacterium
ATGGCCGAGGCTGTGGCCATGGTCCCCAGCCAGACACCCTCCACACCGGCGAGGCTGGCGTGCCCGAGAAAACCTGCCAGTGAGGAGAATATAACAATGAAGGAGGTGGTCCCCGAGGCCTTCTTCGGATCGAACCCCAGGAACACCAGCACCGGCACGATGATGTTGCCGCCGCCCACACCGATGAGCCCCCCGAGGAAGCCGGCAAAGCCTCCCACGCCCATCCCCAGGCCCAGCAGCAGGCGCCTGGAGTAAACGACATCACGCTTTTGGGGACGGTAAAAGAGCATCATAAGGGCGGCGAACAGCAAAAACCCGGTGAAGAGCCAGAGCAGGAGGCTGCGGTCCAGGCTCTGGCTGACCCAGGCGCCCAGGGGAGACAGCAGCGTCGCAACCACCAGCATCGGCAACGCCAGAGGCCACACGACCAGTCTCTTCCGGACGAAGGTGACCGAGGCCACCGCCATGCCTACGGCATTGAGCAGGAGCGCCGTGGCCATGGCCACATGCACCTCAACACCCAGCGCGATAAAGACCGGGATGAGGACAAAGGCCGCACCCACTCCGGCGATGGTCAGGAGCGTCGTGAAGAAGAAGGTGACGGCCCCGGCGATAATCATGGTCATGGCAGCACTCAGCCTTCCCTGAGTGCCTTCTCGAAGCAGGGTTGACAGACCTTCTGCGCTCCCAGGGGTCGGCCGTAGCTCTCGACGGTCATCTCTGCGCAGTGATCGCAGACAAATCCCGCGAAGGTGTGGGGCTTCTTCTCCAGAGAGAAGGATGTCACTTCCCCGATGTCCATCAGGTTATCGGCGGGCGCATTCATGACCCTCTGGACCAGCGGCTCCACGACCTCATCGGGAACCCGCGAGGCGGGGATGCCCTTCTCCCGGTACTTAGTGAAGAACTCGGTCTGCTTGTTGGCGAGCATGGCCACCGCCTTGGGAGTGACGCGCACTGCCCGCCCGGAGGCGGTCTCCACGAGGGTCACTCCCCACTTGCCGTAGTGCAGTTTCCGGATGTTTCCCTTACCCAGGGTGCAGCCGGTGATCATCTGTATACCGTCTGCAAAACAGGTCGCGCAGTGATCTTCCCCAATCTCCACGAGCGCAAGCAGTTGGCCGTCCTGGCCCCGCTCCACACCGAGCTGGTTCATGGCCGCTGCGCCCACCCGAAGGCCCATGGGCATGGCGGGGCATTTATGTCCGTGGAAAAATTGGCCGGCTTCGAGGAATTGTCTGGGATCTATCATGGGGGTACTCCAGGGTAATGACACAAGGGGAGTTGAAGCCGTATCGAACCATTTCAAAGGCCTCTCGTCCGCTGTAGAGACATAGCCCGACCCCCGGGGCGGCGCATTGACGGCCGTCAATTACCCCTCGATTGTGGAAGAAAAAATCAGATCAGGCGGGGAGCCGCGAACTGTCTCAGCCGCTCGTAATCCAGAACCTGGAAGGAGTTGTTCCCCAGGCGATGGATGATCCCCTCCTGGACCAGCGCCGTGATTCCCCGGGAGAAACTCTCCGGTGAGAGCCCGTAGAGGCTGGAGAAATCCCTTGACGAGACTGCCAGCGTCAGTATGGACGTATCACGATCCGCACCCTTTGGGGGAATAAGGGAACTCAGGGCCATGGCGACCTTGTTCACGAATCCCCGTGAGGAGAGCATCTCCGACTGACGCATCGCCTCCCGCAGCCGTTTAGAGAGAAGCCTGATGAGGAAAATCGCCAGGTGCGGGTCGCTGGACACCGCCTCGTGGAGAGCCTCCCGGGTGACCACTCTCGCCCGAACTACATCAACGGCCTGTGCGTGGACCGGATAGGGCTCGTCGTCAAACAGCGGCATGAAGCCGAAGATATCGTCGGGACCAAAAATATAGTGGGTGATCGCATTCCCCTCGGGCGTCAGGTTGTAGATTTTCACGTGCCCTTCCATGATGCAGACCATCATGCCGTTGAGATCCCCCTCACGCCAGAGCAGCTCCCCGGGCTGGAACGTCCGCCCAT
>JAHJLU010000794.1 GCA_018821745.1 Myxococcota bacterium
CTTGATTCCCGTCTGGAGCATCACGATTCGGGTTGAGATGGGCTGCAGCTTTGGTGCGGAGGTAGAGCCTGGCACCGTGGCTCTTTGGGTGATACGCTTCCAGATGTCATCTGGCCCAGTGATCCCTTTCCAGTATTTTCTCCCCCTATTGAGCCTGGGCAAAAGCTCGCTGCGCCACAGCCGAAAGGGTTTTCCATCGGCATCGGCCACGAGCGCACCCTTGGTATCACGCTTGAAGCGGCCGCGGATTTTGTAGGGTTTTCCGTCGGGGGCCGGCAGTTTTTTACCCTGCACATCCCGAAACCAGTCGCTCCCCGAGGCGTCGTGGGCAAACAGCGCGAGCTTTCCTGAAGCGCTCCGGAGAAACTCGGGCTTGTAGGTGACAATAGTCTCAAACATGGAGATGGGCGCCGGGTCCAGGGGTGTCTGGGCTCTCCCCAGTTTTCCCACCACCATCTGAACCTCCGGGATTGCCCGGATGGAGAGATCCTGCAACCTCATGATCCGGTGGGCCGACCCCAGGGAGGCGTGGGGCATGACCGTGGGCATATAAAGGAAGGATCCCTCATCCAGATCGGGCATGAACTGCTGCTCAAGTCCCCTGAAGTTTTTTGTGAGCTTGTACCCCGCCTGGGTTTGCACCATCTGCGAGGGGAAAAAGCCGGACACGGAGGAGAAACCCTTCCAGACAACGACCCCGGTCAGCATAAAGAAGGCCATGAGGCTCAGGAACTGGATCCGGTGGTCAAGACACCAGCGTAACAGTGGCCCATAAAACTTCAAGAAGACAAGAAACACGGTCAGAATACTGCCGAGCAGCAAAGAGACCATGAGGAAATTATCCATGGCCGTCAGTGAACTACCCAGAGGACTCCAGGTGGTGGAGAGGATCCAGACGGCGACCAGAAGTACGGCCACGTTGACACCCCACCTGACCACCGTCGCCAGCCTCAGAGGAATTTTCTCCAGGAAAAACCCGTAGAGGGTCGTGGTAAAAAACAGCATACCCAGGAGCATGTTGATTCTCGTGGTGACCACCACAGAGAATGCCAGCGCCAGGAGGCTCAGCATGGTCCTGGTTTTGGGCCGCTGCTTTCCCAGGAGCGTGAGCGCCAGGGTTGGAACAAGAAAAAGAGCCAGTATCAAAGAACCCATGATGGCAAAAGTCTTGGTGTAGGCCAGGGGTTTGAACAGTTTCCCCTCGGTGGCCGTCATGGCAAAGACGGGGATGAAACTCACCACTGTCGTGGCCACAGAGGTCACTACGGCGGAGGCCACCTCGTTGGTTGCCCGCAGGATGGTCTGAAACGAGTCTTCGCCCTCTCTGGGCGTTTTGAGATGACGAACAATATTTTCGGTGATGACAATTCCCATGTCCACCATGGTCCCGATGGCGATCCCTATGCCCGAGAGCGCGAGGATATTTCCCTCCATGTTCAGGTTTTTCATAATAATGAAGGTGAGCAGTACGGCCAGGGGCAGTATGGAACTGACGATAATTGAGCTCTTCAGATGACCGAGCATGACCAGGATAACAATAATGGTCACCAGAATCTCATCTCTCAGGGCGTGCTCAAGGGTCTTGACCGTTTCTCTGATCAGCACGGAGCGATCATAAAAGGGGACAACGGTGAGGGTGGAGCGCCTGCCGTCCGGGAGCACCTTGGAGGGCATCCCCCGGGAGAGCTCCTTCATGCGCTGCCGGATGCGCTGCACCGTCAGCATGGTATTGGCCCCCTCGGTCACTGTTACCACTCCCCCCACAGCCTCGGTTCCCTCCTTGTCCAGAAGGCCTCTCCTGAGCCCCGGGCCCTCAACCACCTGAGCCACCTGCCCCACGGTCACGGGGACACCACCGACCGTCTTAATGACAGCCCGGGAGAAATCAGTGAGCGCAACCGCCCTCCCCGCCCCACGAATGACATACTCGACGCTGTTTATCTCAAGCGTCCGTCCACCCACATCCTTGTTTGCGCTGTGGACCGCTTTATACACATCCAGGAGCGTAACCCCGTATTTACGGAGCGAGTCGGGATTGACCTCCACGTGGAATTCCCGCACAAATCCCCCGATGGAGGCTACCTCCGCCACACCATCCACGGAAGAGAGCCGATAGCGTACGAAATAGTCCTGAACCGACCGCAGCTCCGCGAGATCCCATCCGCCGGCGGGATTTCCCTTCTCGTCCCTGCCTTCAACAGTATACCAGAATACCTGCCCAAGGGCTGTCCCCGGAGGGCCCAGCATGGGAGTGACTCCCTCGGGCAAAAAGTTCGGTGGCAGCGCGCTCAGTTTTTCCAGGAGCCTGCTGCGGGACCAGTAAAAACCCACGTCCTCACTAAAAATCACATAAACAGATGAGAAGCCGAGCATGGAAGAGGAGCGGACGGTTTTTACCCCCGGAATGCCCATGAGCAACTGGGAGAGGGGATAGGTGATCTGATCATCCACATCCGATGGCGCAGCGCCGGGCCATTTTGAAAAAACGATCTGCTGATTCTCCCCGATGTCGGGGAGGGCATCCACGCTCAGGGGGGAGCTGGGAAGAAAGGAGAGCGTGAAGTCAAAGGGTGATACAATAATCCCCCACCCGAACATCACGGCGGCCAGAATAAAAACAACAAGCCTGTTTTTCATGCTCAGATAAATGAGTGTGGCCAGGGGGGTTCGCTTTTTCATTTTGCGTCAGCCCCTCCCTTGGCTTTTTGCGGGGTCGGGCCGTGCAGGAGGCCCAGGTTTTCCCCACAGGAGAACATACCTGCTCCGAAGAAGGGGTTCTCGATCTCCTTCTTTGGGGCGAGCCACCACCCTCCCCTGTTTTTTCTGGCCATGGGGCAGTAGTGCAGATACACGGACCCTTCCACTGATACGCCATAGGATTTGACCGTGAGGATCATGGCCCTGGCGAGTGAGAAAAAAGCATCCCTTGCCTCACCGATACTTTTGGCCACCCTGAGTGTGCCTGCAAAGGTCCCCATAATGGTCCGGAAGGTGTCCCAGACCGGGTCATGGTGCTTAATAGAAGCGAGCTGCGTGAAAAATTTTCCCGAGGCGGCGGTGGCTCGTGCCAGGTCATCCTTTTTCAGTGCCTCGTGGATGGGGAAATATCCCTTCACCAGCGCCCCTATCTCCCGCTTGAAAGCCTCGGGGGCCCAGATCCTGGGAACATCAAACTGTCCGTGTCCCTGATC
>JAHJLU010000795.1 GCA_018821745.1 Myxococcota bacterium
CCCGGGCCAGTACCACTCCAGCACCGGCTCAATGGCCGAGAAGTTCGTCTCTCCCTCGCACAGGGGTCCCGAAGGCAGCGGGAGGCATTGCCCAATCGTCTCTTCGCAGTACCAGGTGTCATCGGGGCAGTCGAAGTTGTCCTGACAGTCTCCCGCGGGCCAGGTGCACATATTGTTCAGACACACGGTGGTGGAGGGGCAGCAGACCGAGAGGTTCTCTCCGCACAGTGACTCACCTGCGTCGCAATCTGCCGCACAGACAACCCCGTCGAGGCAGATGGTGTTGTTGGGGCAGCAGGTGGTGAGGTTCTCTCCGCACCGGGCCGAGAGGCAGATGGGGAGACACTCCATGTTGTTCACGCACTCTTCATTGGATTCACAGCAGACTCCCCGACACCGCTCCGTCTCGCAGATGGGCTGGCATGAATTGAGGACGCACTCCTGTTCTTCGGAGCAACAATCACTGCCGCACTGGTGCTCAAGGGGACAGGTCTCTGAGTCGGTATCAGCGTCCCCGTCGGGAAGCCCGCCATCGCCGTTGTTATAGGCTCCCGATTCACCACTGCAGGCGAAATGGGGAGCGGCAACAAGGGAGAGCACAATCAGCACAAGGAGAAAATGTTTCATGGAGAACTCCTGGAAAAAAGATTTTCATAGTTTACCCCCAAAGCCCTTGGGATGCAATGGCACCCCACCCCCGGATTCCATATATCCTGGCAAAAGAACCCTTTGTGGGGCACTATAAGACTCACCATGCGATCAACATTTTCCCAAAAGCGCACCATGTCTGCCCGGATTTTCCCACCCATTGCCTTCGCCGCGATGCTCCTCTCCACCTGTGTTGTTACAACCGGATACCCCGAAGGGGCGCGTTTTTACCCTGTCCACAACACGAACAACCTGGTGCTCCTGGAGCGCCTGGAGGTCCAGACCGAGTATCCCGTGGACGAGGTGATCAACTCCCCCCTGCAGCTGCAAAATCATCTGGATCGCCTCGTGGACACGAACCTCTCCACATCCTTTGATTTCGCGACCAAAGTCTATATTTTCGCCTACGCCGGCTTTATCGACGACATTGACGAGACCGCCATGCGCTACCACACCGTTGACGGCGAGAGCAGCAACCTGGTGATGGTCGTGGAGGGTGAGAGCGTGACCAGCGCCCCCCGCCTCGCCCTCTTCATCTGGGAGATGGATAAATAGTCGACCGGCTGGTCAGAGGTCACAAGAAATTGCCCCGCTTTGTGTAATCCCCTGCACCTTTTCACAAAACTTGCTATAGTGGGACCTATTCAATAATCGGGAGCCCTGACGTGTCAATTGACAGTGGTGCTATTGCCCGCCTTTTGGCGGCTGTGGAAAAAAACACGGGGACTGATCTCACGGGATACCGCCGCTCTACCCTCGCCCGAAGGCTCGCCCGTCGACTCCTGACCCTGGGCCTTAAAGAAGAGGCCTATGTGCAGCTGTGCACAGACAACACTTTGGAGTGCCAGAGCTTTATCGCCGAGGTGACAGTAAATGTCAGTTCCTTTTTTAGAGATCCCCTCGTCTTCGAGATAGTGGCGAGCCTGTTGAGAAAGCTCGTTTCAAAACGATCGGATCTGCGAATCTGGAGCGCGGGGTGCGCCGCCGGAGAGGAAACCTACTCACTGGCCATTCTGGTGAAGGATGCCCTGAGACTGCAAAAAGTCGATTCCGGCAGCGCGCTGGTCTTCGGCACGGACATCGACCCGAAATCCATCGCGGCAGCGCAAAATGCCACATACAGCAGGGAGAGCCTGGGGGAGATGAAGCTCAGGCACTTTGACTCCTGGTTTTCCCTGAGCGGGCAGAAATACACGGTGGACCCCGCCATCAGGGCCATGGTCCATTTCTCCCGGGAAGATTTGCTCAATCCCGGCACAGTCGCTCCCGCCGAGAGCATCTTCGGTTCTTTCGATCTTATCCTGTGCAGAAACGTCCTCATTTATTTCTCCCAGTCACATCAGGCGCAGATTCTGTCCACTCTCTGCTCCTCCCTCTCAGAGGGCGGGTACCTGGTGCTGGGGAGTTCAGAAGAGCCAGGGCCTGATTTGCGACATCGGCTTACGGTGATAGATGCACGCAACAAGGTGTATCAGAAGTAGGTTAAAATGACCAGGAAGACGGCCACAAAAAATAAAACCGGGAAAACTCCCGCCACCCAACGGGGAATTCCTCTCTTTCGAAGCCTCCTCCTCGCCATGAGCCTGGTCGCCATAATCTCCTGCGTTTTCATCGGCTTCCTCACCTACTACCTGCGCGCCCAGGGGATAAGGCAGCAGCAGTACCGCCTCCTGGAGACCCTGCGTGACGAGAAGATAAAGAGCTTCAAGGGCTGGTTTTCAGAGAAAATAAACGATGTGGAGACCCTCTCGCGGGAGCTTGATGTAGTCTCCTACTGTGAGGATGCTTCCAAAAAAGATTCCGTCTCGGGTCTGAAAAAGACTTTTGAGGCAATCAGACGCACCTATCTGTACGATGAGGTGTTTCTGACAGATGCCAGGGGTCGGGCCCTGGTGACCTCAGCCAATATCTCGACCCCCCGGGCTGTCCTCCCCCTGCGTTACAACCTTATGCAGCAAGCACTCACCCAAAAAAAGCTCCTCTTCTCGGATATTTTTATCAGCAGGATCCACGGTGACCCGGCCATGTTCCTGGTATCCCCCGTGGTGTCCCCAAAAAACAATGCAGTGATTGGAGTTTTTGGCATCCTGGTGAACCCTGCCCGGTGGATCTATCCCCACATCACCGCCAGCGAATACCTGGGGAAGACCGGGGAGATCCTGCTGGTAAACTCCCGGCGCGTGGTGCAGAGTCCACTGAAATATCAACCCGATGCCATCGCCTCCTTGGTAATAGGCGCAAAACCCGCCAGGCGGGGCGCCCTGGGGAGATCGGGCCGCATCGCCGCGGATGACTACCGCTCTGTGCCCGTCATGGCAGCGTATGGATATATTCCAGAAGTAAAATGGGGAATCGTGGTGAAGCAGGACATGGCGGAAATCAACGCCCCGGTATGGGCGATGGCACGCTCCGTCCTCGCGACCTCACTGGGGGTCCTTATTTTGGCCCTGCTCCTGGGGTTTTTCATCGCCCGGGCAATCGCACAGTCTACCAGAGCCATTGCCGGCACCACTTCACGGATCGGCGGGGGCAACCTTTCACTGAGGGTGCCGGAGGTGGGTCCGCGGGAGATCCGGCTCATCGCCATCAACATGAACAAGATGGTGGCAGCACTCGCGGAGCAGATGACCATTACAAAAGCGGTCTCGCGCATTACCACAATCGCCGCAAAACACAGCAAAACCAGCAAACTGGTGCGGGAAGTGCTCCCGGCGATTATGGAGGCCACCGCCTCCCAGACAGGGGTCGTCTACCTGGCAGGGTCAGACCCAAACGTGCTGGAACAAAAGGCAGTCCACGGGGTGGACCCCAAGGCCATGGAGAAATGGATCACTCTCGACCCCCCGGATCATCTCCTCACCCAGAGCTGTAAGGGGGGGGAGATCAAGGTCTACAACCATATCCCCGAGGACACCCGTTTTGTCATCAACTCTGCAACGGGAAAAACATATCCCCGGGCCATGCTCTCCATTCCCCTGCTCCTCAGAGGTAAGGTGCTGGGCGTCATCGGGCTCTCATCCCTCTATGACTACCAGGCCCAATCGCTCTCCATCATCGAGGGCCTGCAGGGGAACCTTGCCCAGGCCATGGAGCTGTGCCAGACCTTCGAACTCACCGAGGCCATGGGTGAAGATCTGCAGGACAAGAACCAGGAGCTCAACGCCACCAATGAGGAACTCCAGTCCATCACAGAAGAGCTGCAGAGCACATCGGAGGAGCAAAAGCTGCTCCTGGTAAGACTGAGCGAGAAGCAGCAGCAGGCATCGGAAGCAGACCGGATGAAGTCCGAATTTCTCTCCAACATGAGCCACGAACTGATGACCCCCCTCAACAGCGTCCTCTCCCTCTCCCAGATGATGCTCACCGATGAGAGAGGGACCACACCGGAGGAGCGCAGGGAGTACCTGGAGATTATCGAACGCAACGGCCACCATTTGCTGCGACTCATCAACGATATCCTTGATCTTTCAAAAATTGAGTCGGGCAGACTGGAGCTGTTCATCTCCTCTTTCCATCCACAGGAGCCGGTCAATGCCGCCCTCATGGCCATCCGCCCTCTCGCCACCTCCCGGGGGCTGGCCATCAACGTGGAAATAGCCGAAACGGGAGAGATGCAGAGCGACGTGCAGAAGCTGCAGCAGATCCTCCTGAATCTCCTGGCCAACGCCCAGAAGTTCACCGACAAGGGGAGTATCGGGATCTCGGTGAGGCAGGAGGGGAACCTGGTCCTCTTTACGGTCAGGGACAGTGGATGCGGAATCCCCGAGAGTGCGCTGCCCCATATTTTTGATGAATTCCGGCAGGTGGACGGCTCCACCACCCGACGACACGGTGGAACCGGGCTGGGGCTGGCAATATGCCGTCGCCTCGCCGCGCTCCTGGGTGGAACCATCAGTGTCCAGAGCACTCCCGGGCTGGGATCCGCCTTTACGCTGACAATCCCCATGATCCACGCCGATGCATCCGTGAATCCAGCCCGGGAGGAGAAGCCCTGTGAACCGCAATTACCCGAAGGCTTCACGGGAAAACCCAGAATTCTCATCATCGAGGACAACGCTGTCGCAGCCCTGCAGCTCACCACTGTCCTCACCGGAAACGGGTTTGAGCCCATCACCGCAACCGACGGAGAGGAGGCCCTGAGGTCCATTGAGCAGAACATCCCACACGGCATCATTCTGGATTTAATGATCCCAAAAATCGACGGGTTTCAGGTGCTCAACCGTATCAGGTCCACGCCGAAAACCGCGCATCTGCCCGTGCTGGTGCTGACAGCCAAAGATATTACCAGGGCGGAATTTGCGGAACTGACGAGCAACAACATTTGTCAACTGATCCAAAAGGGACAGATCAACCGGGAACAACTTTTGGCCAGTATCCGCCGCATGATTGGCATTGAGACAGCCACCACCGTCGACAAAACATCCCCTGTGGCCGTGGCGCCTGTGCCAAGAACCGCCGTCACTTCACCACATCCCACCGTCATGATTGTGGAAGATAACCCGGACAACCTGGCGGTGACCAGGGCTATCCTGCATGACATGGATATTACCATCACTGTGGCGAGAGATGGGAAAAGCGCCGTGGAGATGGCCCAAAGGGAAAGACCACAGATTATCCTCATGGACATCAACCTCCCCGTGATGAGCGGTCTTGAGGCGACACAGCGAATCCGGCAGGACCCTCAATTGCAGGACACGGTGATTATTGCCCTCACTGCCAGGGCAATGATGGGGGATCGGGAGGCTATTCTAGCTGTTGGTTGCGATGACTACCTCTCCAAACCAGTGGAACCGGGCACTCTGAGGGCGACACTCGCCAGGTGGACAGGAGGGGAATCCTGATGGAACAACGTACCGCACAGCAGGGTCAAGGGACCATCGTCGTCGTCGACGACAGCCGGGATAACCTGCTGATAACGAAAAAAATCATTGAAAAGGCTATCCCTGGTGTAGAAGTAGTGATTTTCCAGCACCCGGAAGAAGCCATGGGGTTTTTGCAGCAAGCCACGGTCTCTCTGGCGATTCTCGACATGCAGATGCCCGCCATCAATGGGCTGGACATGTGCAAATGGATGAAGAGCAGCCAGCGGCTCAAGCACATCCCGGTGATGCTCATCACCTCACATAATCCGTCACCTGCGCTCAAGGCCCAGGGCCTTGAGGCGGGAGCCGATGACTTCCTCATGCGCCCCATCGACAATATCGAGCTGGTGGCCCGGGTGCAGGTGGCTCTTCGCATCTCTCATGCAGAGGCGGAGCTGCGGGTTCAAGCGGATCAGGTACAGGAAGAATACCAGCTCTTCTTTGAGAAAATGCGCTCCGGGTTTGCTGTCCATGAGATGCTCTATGACGACGGGGGAAACCCTGTGGATTACCGGTTTCTCAAGGCAAACCCTGCCTTTGAGACCCACACTGGCCTGAAGGTGGGAGCGATCGTCGGGAAAACAGCCAGAGAGGTGATTCCCGGCCTGGAATCCTGTTGGGTAGAGCGGTATCACCAGGTCCTCGTTACAGGGGCCCCGGTCACCTTTGAGGAGTTCTCCCAACCCCTTGGAAAGCATTTTGAGGTGTCGGCCTTTGCCATTGCCCCCACCCTCTTCGCTGTCTCCTTCGCCGACATCACCGAAAAGAAGCTGGCCTCCGCAGACAGAAACCGTCTCCTCGCTGCCCTGGAGCAGACCGCTGACTCCATCCTCATCACCAACACCCGGGGGGAAATCGAGTACGTGAACACCGCTTTTGAAAAAATTACGGGGTACACACAGCAGGAGGTGCGGGGTAAGAACCCCCGGTTCCTCAAGAGCGGAGAACACGACGCTGCATTCTACCGGGACATCTGGACCACGCTGGAGCGCGGAGCAATCTGGAGTGGAAAAATCATCAACCGAAAAAAAGACGGGACCCTGTTTACAGAAGAGGCGGTGATCTCACCCGTCCGCAGTGAGTCCGGAGAAATAGTGAATTTTGTGGCGAGCAAGCGTGACATCACCCGTGAGATTGCACTGGAGGATCAACTCCGTCAGGGGCAGAAGATGGAGGCTATCGGTCGACTTGCCGGGGGAATTGCGCATGATTTCAATAATATTCTCGTGGCAATGGTGGGCTACGCCGAGTTGTCCATGGCGCTGATCGAGGAGGGGAGTGAGCTGCATGAATACCTCAA
>JAHJLU010000796.1 GCA_018821745.1 Myxococcota bacterium
CAGCCTCGTGCGATTGGACCACGTAGGCTGGAGGCAGTACGCCATGGAAAAGCGGCTGTTCGGCGGATCGGAGAACACGGTCGGGTGGGGAGCGATCACCGCGATCCACATGTTCGTGACCAACGCACACACACCAATCACCAAACGCACAGTACATATCGACAACCTCATCGCATCGACTCTCCCTCCGGGCAACATCCCGGCTCGCTGGCTGGCAACTTTCGAGAGCGGCAGCTACGATCCCGATATCGGCAGCAGGCTGGTCCTTGGCCAGCATGTATTCGACGAGGAAAACGACATCAGCCAGTACCACCTTGAGTACACGACCGTCATCGATAACCCGGTTCCCTCGGTCCGCAATCCTTCCGCCAAGGTCTTTAAATCCCATGTGCCCCAGCAGGGCTATATCCGTGCGGAATACGAGGCGAACGCGGTGGTGACGGAGGGCAAGACCCATATCTACGCATGGAAGGAGTATCTCCCCAGCGCCACTTTCGATAACATCGATTTTTATTGGCTGTCGCTGGGACAGTGGAAGACCTATCCGTGCGGGGAATACAGCGGTTGGGGTGAGCAGATCTGCGGAGGCGGCGGAATCTTCAACGATCGTGACCTGCAGTTGGCCCCCGACGCAGACGAACTGAGACTCCGGTTTCGGGCGGAACCTGACTGCCACGAACCCACCCACACCTTCGAAAAGGACGTCTGGACCTCCTATGCACTGGAGGTCTACTGGACCAACAGCGAAAACGGGTACTACCGCCTGTTCAAAAACGGGGAACTGGTGTTTGAGCGGTCCGGCATTAAAACCCTGCTCGATGACTTCCAGCCGGGCACCTGCGACATGAAATGGGCCATGGGCATTTACTCCAACTGGTGGTCCACGGGCGGTTCAGAAGTCGAGATTACCTACTACCTGGATGACATGGCCATCTTCGACCTGGACCACGGCGTCACCATGGACGAGGTCCTGAACTGGCAGGATGGAGTTTGATGCAGCCCTGGCGTAAGGAGATGTTTTTAAATGAAGGAAAAGTCAAGTACACTGAAACACCTAATATTTTTTCTGTTCGCGTTCTTTCTGTTGGCCTGTGATGACTCCGGCGCAAACAGCTCCGGCTGCGGGGACGGCGTGGTGGACCCGGGAGAGGCCTGTGATGGTGCAGATCTTGGAGGCACCACCTGTGAAGGGCTCCATTACTACGGGGGCACCCTCTCCTGCACCAGCGACTGTCAATTCTCCGTGGCCTCCTGTGAGGTCGCCGGGTGGTGTGGGGACGGCGTGAAAAACGGACCGGAGGATTGTGACACCCACGACACTGGCTCCGAGACCTGCACCACCCTGGACCATGGCGATGGCGAGCTGGGCTGCACCTCCGAGTGCCTTTTCGATATCTCCACCTGCAATGACCCCGATCTCTTCCTCATGAGCGACCTGACCTTTGCCGGCGCCTTTCGGTTCACCAACGGGGATTTCGGAATCTCCAGCGTTAACTACGCCATTGGCACTTTGGCCTACAACCCGCAGAATCACTCCCTCTTTATCGCCGGGCACGACCACCAGCGGGCGGTGGCCGAGTACCCCATCAGCGGAGTGGGAATGCAAAGCACAGTGGAGGAGCTGCCCGAGACCGGAGAGCCCATACAGGGTTTTGTCTCTGTCCTGGATGCCCTGGAAAACCCACAAGGCCTTGATCGGATCACGGGGATGTTCTGGGTGAACGGATCACTCATCGTCAACGCCGAGCAGTGGTATGATGCCCCCGGGGATAACCTGGACACCACCCTGGTCATTGCCGACGCCAACGATCTGGGGGGAATGAGCCAGGGCTTTTTCGAGCTTGAGGGCGCCGCCCACAGCGCCGGCTACATGGGCCCGATTCCCGCTGCGCTTGGTGATGAATTCGGAGCGGATTACTACACGGGCTGGTCCTCTGTCTACTCCATAGTCTCCCGCTACAGCGTAGGCCCATCCCTATGGACATTGGATCCCACAGCCCTCCTCACGGGAGATGCCGCCGCTGCGCCCTTCATCGAGGCGACTCCCCATATGAACTTTGCCTACCACGAGGGGATGCTGGGCGACAGGGCTGTGGAGTATGCGGCACAGGGCGTGGAGGGGCCCTTCCCGCCCGCGTCACCGCTTTGGAATATCCTCTCCAAGGGCGTCTACGGCTTCTTCGTACCCGGGACCCGCACCTTCGCCGTCATCGGCTCAACAGCGGGGCTCACGTCGGGCATCGGCTACAAAGCGGTCCAGGCCGACGGGACCGTTTGCGGCGGCCCCTGCGCCTACCAGCCTGATGATTACTACAACTACTTCTGGCTCTTTGATGTCGATGAGATACTCGCCGCCGAGAACACCTTCGATCCCAGGCCCTATGCCTACGGAGTGTGGGACCTTCCCTTTGACAACGGGGGAGAGCACCGGATCATAGGCGCCACCCTCGATTCCGCAACCGGAACCCTCTATGTGGCCATTGAAAATGCGGGCCAGCTCGGTGACTACGACAGACCGCCCCTCATCCTCACCTACACCCTCCTCTGACCCGCCCGTGGCTCGGGCATAAGAAGATTTATTTTATTTTCCCCTGCGGTAAACGGGCAGCGCCTCAGTCACACTCCTCCCTGTCCAGACAGGTATCCAGCGGGAGGGTCTGCTTGGCAAACTGGATGATATACATGGTTGTTGGATTATAGCCGTCGCACGATCCCGGACAACAGTTGGGACATGTGTCCCACTTTTCGTAAATCAGTTTTTATCTCAGGGCATCTCGACGGTTACGGGAGGCGCGATGCTGCCCTCCCCCAGGGACAGCTCCCCCACGCAGGGCTCCTGCGCCATGTTCACAATACGCCACGCCGACGCCGGCTGGTACCACTCGGGCTGAATGAGCAGGGAGCACAGGTCGACATCTCCCGACAGCACCTCCCAACGCAGGATCTCCGAGGCCTGCCGCTCCAGGCAGACCGTGCTCCCTCCCTCATGGAGCAGGAGATCCCCCCTTGCGCCACCGTAATCGTTGCCGGTCCGGATACTCGTCTCCACATTCGTCAACTCCGTCTCCTCCACCATGGTGGTGTTCAGCAGCCGGACCTGCCTGGAAACCTCGGGAAAGCCCTCCACGGAGATCGAGACATCGCCAAACACCGGCGTGAATTCAAGGGCCGCGGACCAGGGTGCGCCGGTCTCGGTCCAGGGCACCGGCATGAGCGGCTCAATGACCGAGCCATCGGGAGCGAGGATCATCGCGCGGTGGTCGATGCTCCCCTGAAGCTCACCCGCTTCATCGAAGAGGGTGTATGGGAGCCGGAAGACCGCTCCGGGAAGAGTCGCCCCCCCGGTGCAGGTCGAGCGGAATTCCATCCCCGTGGGGGTCCGGGTCGTGATCTGGACGGAGGTAGTCTGCTTCGCCGAATAGGTCTCGTCGATGGTCACCTTCAGGGTCCCTGTCCCCTCCCCGACCACCTCGATCCAGACGCCGTCGCTAGCCTCCGAGACGCCGAGCACTCTCGCAACATCGGGGTCACTGAAGGTGACGCTGAGGACAGGAAGGGACCCGTAACTCTCTACACCCCCGGCACTGATATAGAAGCCCAGGAAGACGTGGCTGCCGACGGCCATGGGCTGGCTGGCACCCATGACGCGCAAGGTGTCGGGGTCCTCTTCGTCTCCGAAGAATGTTTCACACGACAGTGACAGCGCTCCCATCAGCAACAGAACGAGGGGGAATGTTCTTGGGGACATATAAAAACTCCTTTACCTGGCGAGCACCCATATCTATACATAGCACAACCTTGAAAAAAAAAAGTAAGAATTGGATTTTACAGTTCTGCAGGAAACGGTATACGCTTCAAATACCATGGAGTACTTTGCCGACAACGATTTGAATGCCATGGACTCAAAAAACGTCACAAACCGCTTGATGATTTCTTTATCTATTTTCGCTGTTCAATCGCCATCAACTTTTTCCAGTCATCCCCTGTGAGAGTCGCCCACTGCTTTTCAAGCTTGTCACACAAGGTTTTGCCATTTCGAAAAATTGCCCAAAGAGGACACATCATGCACCGCATGCTCCGGAACAGTTGGCCCGTTGTGCCCCAATAGGCGAATCTATCACGCCGTATCCCGCACCAGACAGCCCCCGTTGCCACATCTCGACCGCGTTTGAAGACAAAAGAGACTGCTCGGGGCTTTGCACCCTTGGGGTGCCATATAAATCGTTCGCGAGAGTACGAATACTCTTTGGGACTCCAGTGCTCTGCGAGGTGCACGTCAGTTACTACAAGAGTTATTTTCCGGGGATCCTCAACCTCAACACCGGGTGCCACGGTTTCCGTGCGACTCAAGTCCCGTGTGGCACTGTACAACTCTGATATCAAAAGTTTAGAGCGCTTCCCGGTTTTTTTACTCCCTCCCGTGCGAGTGTAGGTGAATTTCAGCATTTGATCGCCGCTGCTGGTATCCCACTCCACACGCATGTTCGTCCCCCTGGCCCCCCATTTCTCAAGACGATGCACCATGAGTGCAGGGCCACCAGCTGTTTTGAACACGGCAATCACACACAGGACAGGGTCCCCCTTTTTACCGGAGAACCGGTACAGCGCCCCGTGTGCCTTTCCTTCGACAAAGGGAACAAGGGTAATGGGGCTCAAGGGGAGGCATGAAGAATCCGCACCGGAGATAGTGGCCAACAGTCTGCGCACCTGCCCCGTGTTTGCGCGAGATTTTTCCAGTGCCGATACTACGCCGGATAACTTCCGCTGGAGAGGGGAAAGGGGCAAAGAGTGCCCTCCAGCAGCACACCCCCAAAGGGACAGAAAAAGACTGGCAGCTACCAACTTGAACATAACCTCTCCTTCACCCCATTGTAGCAAATTATTTCAAGGAATCCTCGGTTTCAACCAGGAAAAGACCATGGCCTCTCCATTGAGTTCATTTGAAGCGCAATCCTCATACCGTTCTTCCTGGAACCCTTTGTGCTTAAAACTGCTACAGTTTAAGGGACTTCAGGTAGTTCAGTACGCTGCGGACCTCGATGCCGTGATCCACCCGTTCACGATGGAGGTTTTTCACCAGCTGGATTCCACGAATGCCGTACCGGTCATGAAAGTTGCGCAGCTCTGGGCTGACTCTTGAGTCCGAGAGTTTCACCTCCAGCATTGCCAGCGGCTCTTCATCCACAACGAGCACAAAATCCACCTCCTTCTTGTCTTTTGTCCGGAGCATGCGCAGGGAAGTAGGTTTTCCCTCATAGTCATCCACGGCGTTCAGGTGTTTGAGCAGGCTGATGGCCACCAGGTTTTCCAGCACCACACCTTTATCTCCCTTCACCATTTTCGTGTCGTAGAAATAAAATTTGGAATCTTTCAGCAGAGAGCGGGCGATGTTTCGGTGGAAGGGGGCGACCCGAAAGACAATGAACAGCGCCTCGAAAATCTCGATATACCGCTTGATGGTGTTGGGCGCAACGCCCACATCCCGGGCCAGGGAGGAGTATGAGACGGGTGAACCCACCCGCTCCCGGAGCAACGCGAGGGTTATCTGGATAGCACGAAAGTCATGCACCTTCTCAAAATCGAGTATGTCCGTGCGGATGAGTCCGTCAATATACTGGAGGCGCCAGCGCTCGGCGTCGGTCACCGAGTCTGCAAGGAAGGGCTCCGGGAAGCCCCCCCTCTCAAGGAGCCGTTCAAGGGTCTCCTCGTTGGCGTCCGGAATCTCTGCCAGAGAGAAGGGGTTGAGCCGGTGGCGAAAGAAGCGCCCCGCAAGGGAGTCGCCGCTCTGTCGGAAGGTCTCGAGCCGGGCGCTCCCCGTGACCAGGATCTGCAGATGAGGGGCTCTGGTGTCAAAGAGGCCCTTGAGGTAATTTTTCCACCCCTCCATTTTATGCAGCTCATCAAGGACCAGGAGCCTGGTATTGGGCAGCCACCCATGGGAGCGGATTATCTCCCTGTCGGCCATGCTGTCGTAGTTGCAATACACCGAGGCCTCGGACTCCTGGGCGATGGCTTTGGCGAGATAGGTCTTTCCCACCTGCCGGGGCCCCGTGAGGAAGACCATTTTCTTTGCCAGATCCTTGACAATGAGTTCCTGCTGCATGCGTTCCATTGCGACTATTTAGCAG
>JAHJLU010000797.1 GCA_018821745.1 Myxococcota bacterium
ATCATTCTCGATCCGGTCAACGGGGATCAACTGCGGCGGCGACTTGCCCGGGGAGGCAAGAATTTTGCCGGGGGAAATTGTACCGTGAGCCTGATGGTGATGGCTCTGGCCGGGCTCTTTGAGCACGATTGCGTGGAGTGGGTCAGTGCCATGACCTACCAGGCGGCCTCCGGAGCAGGTGCGCGCGCCATGCGGGAGCTCCTTGCCCAGATGGGCATGCTCCACGGCGCTGTCAGCGATGATCTCCCGAATATGGGGCACTCCATCCTCCAGATAGATCGTCAGGTGACCAGTATGCTCAGGAGTGGTGAACTGCCTGTGGAGTACACGCTTTTCCCGCTGGCGGGGAGTCTCATCCCTTGGATTGACGCCGATTTAGGGAACGGCGAGAGTCGGGAGGAGTGGAAGGGGATGGCCGAGACCAATAAAATCCTTGGCACCCAATCCCCGATTCCCGTGGACGGCATCTGCGTGCGGGTGGGGGCCATGCGCTGTCACTCCCAGGCGTTGACCATTAAGCTGAAAAAGGATATTCCCCTCAATGAGATCGAGGCAATGGTGAGGGAGGCCCACCGGTGGGTGAAGGTTATCCCCAATACCAAAGCGGACTCCATGGCGCACCTCACGCCCGCCGCAGTCTCCGGGAATCTCCAGGTCCCCGTGGGTCGGTTGAGAAAATTAAAGATGGGCGAATCCTACCTGAGCGCCTTTACCGTGGGGGATCAGTTATTGTGGGGAGCAGCAGAACCACTGCGCCGGATGCTGAAGATTGTGTTGGCGGCCAGGTAGCCTATTCATATGTTTTCAGAACTTTTTTAAGGAATTTAGCTTTTTTGGTGCCCCTCAGGACCACCTGAATGTTCCCCTTTTTATCTAAAATGAACAGGTGCGGGACCCCTCTGACCCGGTATTTATAGGCCAGAGTCTTCAGGGACCTCACGAAGCTCATGTTATCAAGGCAAACTTGGATTTTTTTATTGGTAAAGTGGGATGCCACGGACTTTTTAACGGATTTTCCACCCGTGGCATGAATGGCGATGACTGCGAATTTGGAAAAATCAAGCGACTTCGCAAGCTTCTCAAGCTCCTCCGCCTGGTTGACACAGTGGGGGCAGCCGGCAGACCAGACCTCCACAATGGCAGGCTTTCCTTTGTAATCACTGTTAGTACAGGTATTTCCCCACAATGAGGGGATAGCAAAGCTTGGGAGGGAGACACCGCTCTTGGACGCCTCCGCTGCAGGCTCCACTGCCGGCACCACATGAGCGGGACCCGCGCTGTGTGCAGATTGTGTGGTCATGCTCTCGGATGCCCGTCTGGATGAGGTAGTGTCACGAGTGGTTGAATCGGTTTTGCCGGCTTGACCACGGCCTGAGCTTCCCGAAGTCGAGGAGTGATTCTTCGCGGTGCCGGAGCAGGAAGTGGATAAAACGACGAGGGCAAGGATTAAATAGTTGAACATGGTGTCTCCCAAGGGTTAATCGGAGTCGATAGTCTTGTTTTTACATTAGGGGAAGTCATGGGGGTTGTCTACTCTAAATGGCTCCCATTGATATATTCACCGGGTGTATTCTCCATCGCGAAATCCGCGGGCCGTGCCGTGCCGTGGCCTCTGATTGAGATTTTTGTGGTATTGGGTCGGCAATGTCTTATAGTTCCCCTTTGAACGCTCCATGGCTGGAGCGTCATGCCATGAAGGGAGCCGAGGGCATGAAACTCATAATGGCCGAGAAGCCATCCGTCGCGCGGGAGATAGGGAAAGCTGTCGGAGCCACCACCAGCAAAAGCGGCTATGTGGAAGGCAACGGCTATATTGTCACCTGGGCTATCGGGCATCTTGTGAACATAGCTGAGCCCAATATTCAGGACCCGTCCTGGGCGGGCAAGTGGTCCCTCTCTCAGCTCCCCATGATTCCCCGGAAGTTTGCCCTGAGCATCCTTGGGAAGACAAAAAAACAGTTCGACATTGTCAAGCGCCTCATGGCCCTGAGCACCGTGACCGATATTATCAACGCCGCTGACGCCGGTCGCGAAGGTGAGTTGATCTTCCGCCGCATCTACCTTATGGCCGGGTGCAAAAAACCCATCATGAGGCTGTGGGCCTCGGACATGACAGAGGCGGGGCTCAAAAAGGCTCTGGGGAATCTCCACTCGGGGGAGTCCAAGCGCAATCTGGGGCTGGCTGCCTTCGCACGGGCGGAAGCAGACTGGCTGGTGGGGATGAACTACTCACGCCTCTTCACGCTCAAGTCCGGGGATCTCATCACCGTCGGACCGGTCCAGACCCCTGTTCTCAAGCTTCTGGTCGATCGGGGCAGGGAGGTCCGGGAGTTCGTCCCCCGCGATTACTGGACCATCGACGCCCTCCTGGGTGACAAGGAGGAGCCCTTCAAGGCCCAGTGGCACGAGCTGCCCGAGCTCAAGGAGAGCAAGATCTTCGAGGAGGCCAGGGCCCGGGAGATCCTGGAGAAGTGCCAGGGAAATACGGGGACCGTGGATTCGGTGACGAAAAAGGACGGCACGGCCCAGCCGCCTCTGCTCTACGATCTCACCTCGTTGCAGCGGGAGGCCAACACGCGCCACGGGTTCAGCGCCCAGGACACCCTCAATATTGCCCAGAAGCTCTATGAACGGCACAAGATCATCACCTATCCCAGGACCGACTCCAAGCACCTCACGGGAGAGATATTTGCCGAGATCCTCAACCACCTGCGGGCTGCCTACGGCCCCTGGCCCGAGCTGGCCAAGGCCGCCGCGGAGCGGGTAAAGCAGGGACTCTCCTTTGCCGCCGTGAACGACAAGAAGGTCACGGACCATCACGCCATCATTCCCACGGCCAAGGCTCCGGAAATGGAGCGTCTCGATGATGGGGAGCGCAAGGTCTACGAGTTGATCGCCCGCCGGTTTTTTGCCACCTTCATGGACCCCGCCACCTACGCCTCGTCTATTGTGTGGGTGGATATCCGCGGCGAAAAGTTCAAGGCCCAGGGAAAAATCTTCAAGAACCGTGGCTGGCTTGTGGCCGAGCCTTGGAAGGCCCAGAAGGAGAACCCCATCCCCAACGTGAAAAAGGGCGCCACCGTTGATAATCACGGCATGGAGATGCCCCAGAAGAAGACCAAGGCGCCCGCCCATTACACCGACGCCACTCTCCTGGGGGCCATGGAGACCGCCGGCAAGCTGCTCGATGACGAGGAGCTGGCCGAAGCCATGAAGGAGCGGGGGCTGGGGACACCCGCCACCAGGGCCCAGGTCATCGAGACCCTCGTCTCGCGCAAGTACGTGATGAAAGAGAAGAAAAAACTCATCGCCACCGAGCGGGGCGAGAAGGTGATCACCATTCTGGACAAAGTTCTCCCCGACGTCACCTCCCCGGAGATGACCGGTGAGTGGGAGAAGAAGCTCAAGGATATTGAGAAGGGTGAGTTGACCTACCCCGAGTTTATGGCCTCCATCAGGGGGCTTGTGTACGAAAACGTGATGCGTATCAGGC
>JAHJLU010000798.1 GCA_018821745.1 Myxococcota bacterium
CCAGGTACGTTCCCCAGGCGAAGTGCGCAACCAGCCACGTGGCCACGGTTGTCAAAGCCTTCGAGCCATCTGGCGCCAGCGTGAAGGCTATGGACATGGCTGCCAGGGTCAGGCAAATTGCAAAAACATTGGGGAACCGCAGGGCCGGAGGAAGGCCCTCACCGTAGACGAGCCAGAGCCCGGGGGCGTGGCTGAAAAAAGCTACTGCACGGCGAAGCATCAAATCACCTCTCCTTACAAGGTGGGTCCTTCACCACCCGCACTGCGGCTCCTATGACCTCGGCTGACTGCTGCGTGCCCATCGCACCGCCTCTCGGCGGTACTAGCCTTACGGCAGATATGCAGCTCTCCCAGGGTAAGACGCGCGACCTTCACCTCAAACACCCTCCACATTTACACCCGTTCGGTCTGAATGGTATCGGGCTTTGAAGATATTTGCCTTCTCGCCCCCTCCCGGATGCCTCATATGTGATTCGTGTTCCTCGGGCCGAGGTTTTGCCTGCGGCTTCCTTCCCACGGTCACCTCGCGGTGCCGCAGTTGCCGTCCAGCTAGGAGTTCCCACCATCAGGGCCTCCGGGGGACTTGCACCCCCAAGTCGCTTCCCGCTTCGCTTTCGCTCCACGGTTGAAAGCACCAGTCAATGAGCTTCGCGCCATGCCTGGCGCACAAATGAAAAAGGGCAACCTTTCGGTTGCCCTTAGTGCGAGAAAAGGGAATCGAACCCTCACGGCCTATCGGCCACCAGGCCCTCAACCTGGCGCGTCTACCAATTCCGCCATCCTCGCGGTCAGCACGAAAGTATTTAAGGGAACTCCCCGAAAGTGTCAATAAAAAAAAGCAGGATTTTCTTTTTCCCCGGAGGGTTCATCATCTATGATGCTTTTGCTACAGTAAGGAGTTCTTCATGCAACAGGAATTTGCCGTCGTTTATATCACCGCTCCAACTCTGGAAAAGGCCCACCAGCTCGCGTCTGCTCTGGTTGAGGCGAGGCTCGCCGCTTGCATCAATATTGTGCCAGGGATCCACTCCCATTACATCTGGAAGGGAGAAGTGTGCTCAGAGTCGGAGCTCCTCCTGGTGGTGAAGACGCGACTCTCGCATCTGGGGGGCATTGAGGCCCTGGCGGTGGAGATCACGGGGTACGAGGTGCCCGAGGTCATCGCCATGCCCATTGTTGCGGCATCAGATGGGTACATGCGGTTCCTTGGGGAATCCTGTTGAACTGAATATACAATGCGTGCAATCCCTGCGTAAGCTCGAAGAACACACATCTTCGTATTTAAAACCATTGTGGGTTCTGGGTTCCTGCCTGCGCAGGAACGACGGGAGAGTTCAACGGCGGGGAGTTGAGGGAAGTTTGGGCTTTGTGGGAATGTATGGGGCGGTCTTGTGCGCCTGTTTGGGAGAGTTCGGGAGGAAGGCCGTTAGAAACTGTAGCCGATGTTGAGATTCAGGAGGAAAGCAAGGTCAGAGTCTTCTGCGGTGTCGTTGGTGTCTTCTGCTTCGGCCCTCACTGCGTAATACTGGCCACCTAACTGGGCCTCCAGGGTGAGCCCGAAGGAGAAGGTGTGCTTGTAGCCGACAAAGGCACCCATGCTGAGGCCGCCGGCTACCGCCGAGGTGCCATTCACATCGCCGCTTGCTTTCAGAAACATCATCTCGGCACCAAGATGCAGCCCGCTCTTGAAATTGCCCAACACATAATATTTATACTGGGCACCGATCTCGTATACAGTGACGGTGTAGTCCTCGCGCAGTGCCTCTTCCACCGTCACCTTCCCTCCACCCACAATGAGGGCCACACCCATTTGGGGGTTGATCCGCATCTCGGCAGTCACTTCAAATATGGGTAAAATAAGAAGCAGTGGGGAGATGGTGATGGATAAGGTGGGGAGATCTGCACGTTGTTGAACCACGGGGGCAACAACGGGTCCCGGCGCGGATACGGGTGCCTGAGCATGGGAGACAGATGCGAAAATGAGGAGAGCCAGAGGTAAAATAGAGAGTTTTTTCACGGTTTGGTCCTTTCTTGAACGAAATATGAGAGATAGTCTAACCTGAATCCATAATCAAAGCAATCAGATATGAAATAATGAAAAATATTATTACTGGGCCCTTGTACATGATAAACTTTTTGCTAAATTGTCTTCGAGGATTCATCCTCACGCCTGGAAATGACCTGTGGGGTATCAGGTTCTTTCAGGGCATATCTCCTCCTCCCCATGGACAACACTTCTTTCGTGGGCACCCGTTCCATGGGGGGGACCTTTTTTCTCAGTCAACACTGTAGCCAGCCTGCAGGGGGAAATGCTTGGCGCTTATCTTGTAGTGCTTGGCCAAAAATGATGGATCCCGCTCTTCCCAGAGGATGTTGCCGATTCGGTCCGCTATGGGGATGAGCATGCGCTCGTACTCACACAACAGCGGGGAAACGCGGATGATGTCGCCCGTGGTGTTCCAGTTGGTGCAGCCGCAGTAGTTTGCGCAGCGGCCCAGGAGGGCGCACCCCTCGCAATCGGGCCGGGCCTGGGCGTTGAGGGAGATGAGCGCCTCCCGCTTCCCGGTGAACCCCGTGTCCACATGGCCAATCTGGTAGTTCTGGGAGTCGGGGTTGTTGGAGACAAACCGTACACAGGGGAAGATGGACCCGTCGTGGGCCACGCTCACCTTGCGGGCGCCGAAATCACAGATCTCCCCGGGCATGGCGGGGCTTTTTGCGTGGGTTTTGATCTTGTCATCAAAGAGGTTCATGAAGAAGTAGGTGCCGCTGCGGGTTTTCTCCAGGTACCAGTCCGCCACCTTTTCGTATTGTTCGGCCAGCAGATCGAAGTGCTCCCGATCCCAGTCGGGGTGGGTGAAGTCCGGACTGTGGGCCACGTATCGCAACCCCCGGTCCCACATGTAGTTCACCGAGTCAAAGAGGTACCTGGCGTTGTGGGGGGTGATGACAAAGGTAAACACCGTGTAGGGGTTGTAGACCAGCATGAGATCGATCTTCTCCTCGAGCAGGTCGAAGCTGCCCTGGCCCGTGGGGAGAATCCGGCCGGTGTCATGGCTCTCCTTGTTTCCGTCCATGGAGACGGCAAAGAGAATATTGTAGTCCTTGCAGAACTGGAGAATCTCCTCCGTGAAGAGGATCCCGTTGGTGGAGAGGCGGTAGTGCATGGAGAGACCCTTCGCCTCGCCCTTTTCCTGGGCATAGGGGGTCAACTCCTTGATCATATCCCAGACCAGCAGGGGCTCTCCGCCGAAATAACTGATGCAGGCTGATCCGATTGCCTGATCAATGGCCAGGTCGATACCCTTTTTGCCCGTGGCGAGGCTCATGTTTTTTTCGGGTCCGCTGGCGGCGTAGCAGTATTTGCAGCGGAGGTTGCAGCTTTGGGTGAGGTGAAGGATTACTTTCATGGGCGGCTCCTTATTTATACTCGTGCTATTCTACCATCGAATTTCTACTCCGCCACCCATAATAAACGAGATTTTATTTTCCACATCACCCGTGCAGGCAACTATTCCCACAAACACAGGGAGGTAGAGGGTCCCGGGGCCGCCGTTTCCCCACAGCCGGATCCGATCTCTCAGCGAAGCGCTCAAGAGGTAGAGATCGGTCTTGCTGTAATCACCAAAGGGATCGTCGGGGCCGGCGAACTGCAGAACCATCATGTCGTAGTTCAGGGAGATGAGGTGGGTGGTTCCCCGCATCTGCAGGGAGGTCCAGAATCCGGTGAAGGCGTTATCCCTGCTGGGACTTGAACGCATCCCCAGCTCCCAACTGAGGCCATCGAGGGCGCCCAGGCGCACATACATCTCGAAGAAGGCCCTCCCGTCGGAGAGCTGCTGGTCGTATTGTGCATGGGAATATGAGGCGAAAACGCCACCGACGCCGATTCCCGCTTCAAAGCTGGAAGTCTCGAACCCGGCGCGCAGGGAAAAATCCATGGCCTGCATCCCGCTGAAGAGCCAAGGACGGCCACCGATGGCGACATGGAGCGGCTCCTCGGCATGGTAGTGCCATGCCACGGAACCCATGAGCGCACCGTCACCCAGAATAAAGCCCGGCTGCAGATCGATCTGCAGCCGCTGCATGCCTCCCCATCGGCGTGCCGCGTGGCGGGCACTCTTCACACCCTTGGTGGTGTAATAGACGAGATCCCCGGGGTGGACATCGTCTCCAAGCCCCAGATTCACCACTGCCGTGGTGTCGGTCACTTCCACGATCTCAAGCACGGCGACCTCACGACCGCTCACGCGCCGAACAGTGGCGTCTTTGAGGGGATCGTATTCGGCCCGCGTCTTCTGGGAGATGATGGAGAGCCGATCCCCCAGGCGGAGCCCCTGGAGCTTCCCTGCCGCTATCACCGCCATGCCCCGCCGCACGGAGAGCACCTTCGCTTCAATGAGATCACGGGGGTCCGCTGGACGCGACGTCACCGCGCTGACGCTCTCCCCCTCCCTGAGGGAACGCACACTGTCACCGGAGATGACCCAGGTGGACACCTGCTGCCGTACAGTCATGACAAAGAGAAAACCCTTGTGAAGCCGAACCGCCTTCACCGGGTGGGCGGGAACAAAGGAGTGGACCTTTATGAGCTTTCCCAGGGTTGAAACGGAGAAGACCCAGATGCCCTTGAACCGGGTGGCGGCGATGACGCGGCCGCTGTCGTGAACCAGAGCCACGATGGTGCCGGGCAGCGTGACTCTGTCAAGGAGCTTGCCCTGGCTGTCCTCAAGAATCACCTGCTCGCGCAGCATCCTGACGGTCCGGTCACGCCCCAGCTTCACCCC
>JAHJLU010000799.1 GCA_018821745.1 Myxococcota bacterium
CATTGAATTACTCATAGTCCCCTAAAAGGAAGTGCGATGTTTTTTCATCTCTCATTCTGGCTCAAGGATCACTCAAGCTCCTTCACCTGGCTCAACGTGTTTCGATACCTCTCGACACGCGTGGTACTCGCCACTCTCACGGCGCTGGTGATCTCCTTTTTGCTCTCACCGTGGTTCATCAAACGGCTCCAGTCGCAGCAACTGGCCCAGCCCATCAGGGATGACGGCCCCCAGTCGCATCTCCAAAAGCAGGGCACACCAACCATGGGGGGGACGCTCATCCTCTTTGCCCTGGTGCTGCCCACTATCCTCTGGGCTGATCTCACCAACATTTACATTTGGGTAGTCCTCACAGTTACCGCGCTTTACGGCGTCCTGGGCTTTATGGATGATTACCTCAAGGTTTCAAAAAAATCCTCTGCGGGCCTCGCCGGACGGTTCAAGCTCATTTTTCAGATTCTCATCGCCGGGGCAGTGCTCTATTACCTCTACGGCACCAACGCCACGGGGCTCCCTGATGCCGCCAAGTATTCAATATCGCTTCCATTCGTAGGAGTCGAATCCTACCCGGTTCTCCCCTTCGCCCTCTTTTTGCTGGTGGCCGTTGTGGTCATCGTCGGGTCGAGTAACGCGGTAAATCTCACCGACGGCCTCGATGGACTCGCCATAGGCCCCGTGATTCTCAACGCCTTTGTGTTCATGATCATTGCCTATGCACACGGCGCCGTCTTCTATGGCAAACCCGTGGCAACTTATTTGAAAATCATGCACATCCCGGGGGTCGAGGAGCTCATTATTTACTGCGGCGCCATGATCGGCGCCGGTGTGGGGTTCTTGTGGTACAACACCTACCCCGCCTCTGTCTTTATGGGGGATGTGGGTTCTCTGGCCCTTGGCGGAGGACTGGGCGCCCTGGCGGTCATCACGAAAAACGAATATGTGCTCTTTATCTCCGGGGGAATCTTCGTCATGGAGGCCCTGTCGGTTATCATCCAGGTGGGCTATTTCAAGATCAGCGGCGGGAAGCGCATCTTCCTCATGGCTCCCATCCATCACCATTTTGAGAAGAAGGGATGGGCGGAACCAAAGGTCATTGTCCGATTCTGGGTCATCTCATTTATCCTCGCGCTCATGGCTATTGTTACCCTGAAACTCCACTGAGCCCTTATTTCCTCCCGTCAGATTATTGTAAAAAGGTGGACTGCTGAATGTTTCAGCGTTTGACACCGGTGAATCCGGTCTCGAAGGTGATGGAAGCAGAGAGCACCAGGGCCTCCAGCTCCCCGTCCATATCGGGATCACCCGCCCACAGACACCCTCCTGCGTATCCGGTCTTCACCACGCCGCCGGTAATCTCGTAGGCTTCCCAGTCCCCGTCGTCGGCTGTCCCCCGGTTGACCAGATCTCCATCTGCCACAGAACCTGCCAGAAGGATGCAGTTAATGCCGTTGGTGGCAATTCCTCCCCCCAGATAGAGCCTGAAGGTGCTGCCGTCTTCACCGATAACACCAAAGGTCTCCCTCTCCTGCACGGTTATTTCTCCGTCACACACCTGATCGCAGTCGGGATTAAGAGTCCCCGCGCCGCACTCCAGAGGATCGGGTTCCACCATGGTCCCGCTGCATTCCGTCTTGGGCAGGGTGACAATCATCTGGTGCTCATAGGTAGTGTTTCGCTGCTCCATGGTCACCGTGGCAGGCCAGGCTTCGGAAGGGCAGACTATTTCAGGGCGAGCGCAGTCGAGATCAAAGGTAAGGGGCGAGCCATCATGGGTTATCTCGATGAGTCCCCCGTTTACCCCTATGGTACGTTCATAGACCGCTCCACCAATGGTAATGGTCACATCCAGCGTGTCGTCATAGGAGATATCCCAGGTCCCCGTCACATCGGGCGCCGCAGATTTTGATGCGGCTGAGCAGCCGTCCCCCTTTGCTCCCATGGCAAACAGAACAAACACCAGAGTGAGTGACAATAACAATTCCAATGGTAATTTCCGCATAATATCCTCCATTTGTAAAAGTAATCTAAAAAACAGGGTAGCACGGCTCAGATTTTGTGCCATTGTATTATCCGTACCATACATGGCCGCTGTTTTCTGCCTTCTACTATGATACTGTGGTCTCTTTATCGAAGGAGAATCCAAGACATGCCCACGCTCCGAACCCCCGCAAAAATTTTCCCGTCCGTTCCAACCCGTGAGGGAGCGGGAGTTCATCTCCACCGTGTTTTTGGTCACCAGGAGGTCCCCCTCTTTGATCCCTTTTTACTCCTGGACGATTTCAGTTCTGATATTCCAGCACATTATGAGAAGGGATTCCCCTGGCATCCCCACCGGGGCATGGAGACCATCACCTATGTGATAAAAGGTGAAGTGGATCACGGTGACAGCCTGGGAAACAGCGGCACCATAGGCGAACACGATGTCCAGTGGATGACCGCCGGAAGCGGGATTATCCACCAGGAGATGCCTCGGGGTGATTCCAGCGGCCAGATGCACGGCTTCCAGTTATGGGCCAACCTTCCCTCATCGAGTAAAATGATGGCACCGCGCTACCGGGAGGTAAAAAAAGAGACCATTCCCGTGCTGCAATTACCGGGCGGGGTCCACATTCGGGTGATTGCAGGGAGGGTGGACAACACAACCGGTCCCGTGGATGATATTGTCACCCAGCCACAATACCTTGACATATCGCTCCCTGCCGGCGCGCAACTGACGCTCCCAACGCCCGCCGGACACACCTGCTTCGCATATGTCTTCAAGGGCAAAGTTTTCTTTGGGGACAATGCCGACCACGAGGAAATCAGCGTCCCTGTACGATCTCTGGCACTCTTTGATAAGGGGGACCTGGTGAGGATGCACGCACCTGAACAGGAAGCTCGACTGCTTTTGGTTTCGGGCGCTCCCATCGGCGAACCCGTGGCCTGGTATGGACCCATCGTAATGAACACCCAAAAAGAGCTGGACGTCGCCTTTGATGAGTACCAGCGGGGCACCTTTATCAAATCGTCCCGTCCCTGAACCATCACTCTATTTGTCGAACAATTAATCCATGGAAGTCCTGAACTGTGCCATGGTGTTGGCACAGGGAGCTTCAATAACACCATTTTCCGTGATAATGGCGGCTATTAAATGGGCGGGCGTCACATCAAAGGCGGGGTTGAAGACAGGGACGTCGGGGACGGTGATCAACTCGTTGCCCACCCTTCGTACCTCATCGGCGCAGCGCTCTTCAATGACAATCTCCTCACCGGTCCTGGTGTTCCAG
>JAHJLU010000800.1 GCA_018821745.1 Myxococcota bacterium
AAATAGAACTGTTAAAAAAGAATTTGGGTAAAGAACTTGGTCTGAAAAAATGTTACCAGGATGCTCAGGTGACTGACGTTGTTGCACAACTGACAAAACTCGGCCAAAACAATAACTTTGGAGCATTCCAATTCGCCTATATTTCTAAAGACAAGAACTGCAAAATAGTGCTGTCAGGACCACCTCCGACAGTATTGGACGTAGACCCAAGCTGTACTCCTGACAAAATCACAGATCTTCTCATTCCGACAAACAGAAAATAAGGGTTCTGTCGCAAACTTGACTCGGCCATTGGCAGCCTTGCCAGCTTTTACTATGATATTCTCATTTCCGTGGAGGTGAAATGTCTCAACATCATAGTTAAGCAGGATCATCGAGGCGTAAAGCGATTAACCAATGCCATGCTCGGTTTCAAATCAGTTGACTCTGCTCCAATGCCCGGCGGATGCCTGCTGCCATTTCGCTTATCCCCCAGGGCTTCATGATAAGTTGACGAATGCCCATCGCCTGAGCTTGCCGGGCATCAACAAGCTCGCTGTAGCCCGTGCATAAGATAACAGGCAAGTGCGGTTGAATTGCCATCATTTCCGTGGCGAGTTCCGTTCCGCTGAGCTCCGGCATGGTCATGTCGGTAATGACCAGATCAAAAGCGGAGGGCTGGTCCCGAAATATTTCCAGCGCCTTTCGGCTGCTTATGCTCCCGGTCACGCGATAGCCGAGTGTCTCAAGTATTTCCTTGCCCATTTCCATCAATGGTTCTTCATCGTCAACAAAGAGGATTCGTTCTCTTCCAGTGCGAAGGTACTCTTTGTTGTCTGGAACAGGTGCCACTTCCTCATGTGTTTCCGGAAAATAGACATGGAACTGGGTCCCCATTCCCGGCTCGCTGTTGACACTGATTGCCCCAAGATGCCCTTTGACGATACCCTGGGTCACGGCGAGTCCCATTCCGGATCCTCCACCCGGTCCTTTGGTCGTGAAGTACGGATCGAAAATGCGCTCGATGGTCGATCTGTCCATGCCGTGCCCCGTATCACTCACCGAAAGCAGTACATAGGATCCGGGCAACAAATCGGACTGATATGGTGTACGGGAGCTGGTGATTTTCTCCTTTGATAATCGCACCTCCAGTGTCCCACCCTGGCTCCCCATGGAGTGGGCGGCGTTTGTTGCGAGGTTCATCAGCACCTGATGGATCTGGGTTGGATCGGCCAGAATAACACTTTGTTCAGGGGGAATCTTGATATCAAGACGAATCTCAATGGTTGCGGGCAAAGTCGAGCGCAGGAGTTGCAATACCTCACTTACCAGCGGCAGGAGTTGTGTCGGCCTCTTGGCGTGGTCGCTTTGACGACAGAAGGCAAGAATCTGGCTCACCAGATCTTTGGCCCGACCGCAGGAGACGAGTACCTGGTTGAGCGAATGCTGCAGTGGACTGCTCTTCGGTAATTTCAGATTGGTCAGTTGGGTATGCCCCTGGATGACGGAGAGGATGTTGTTGAAATCGTGGGCGATGCCTCCGGCGAGTGTACCGATTGCCTCCATCTTGTGGGCCTGGCGCAACTCTCTTTCAAGCTGAACTTCCCGGGTGATATCACGATGAATGCTCACATAGTTGATGATGGTTCCCATCTTGTCCCTGACAGGTGAAGCAGTAACTTCGGCTTCGTAGCTGGTGCCACTTTTTTTCAGGTAGAAGAGTCGCCCGGACCAGACCGAGCCTTGGGTCAGGGAGTCAAACATCTCTGTGTACGGGGACTCATTGTGATTTTCGTTTGCCAGGATACGGATGTGCCTGCCGATTAATTCGTTTCTGTCAAAGCCACTCATCCTTTCCAGAGCCGGATTGGCGTAGCGGATGATAAAATGTGTATCGGTGATAAAGACCGCCTCGGCGGATTGTTCGATAGCCGTTGCCAGCCGGGCCTGCTCTTCTTCCGCTTGCTTACGCTCTGTAATATCCCGGCCTTCAGGAATGAGCAGTACAACTTTTCCTGCATCGTCCTTCATCGGCTTTAAGGAAAAGTCAAAGTAATGGAGACTTCCGTCTGTAGCGTAATGGTCGATTTCGAAACGCACGAATCGTCCTTTTGCCGCTTCTTTGACTGCGGCTCGAATTTTTTCCTGCAAAGTGGAGGAGTGTTGCATCCAGACGGTTTCCCAGAAAGGCAGACCGACTACCGAAGATTCTTGCACGCCAGCAAACTTAAGGGATGTTTCATTGGCCTGCAGGAGGATGCCATCAACATCCAATAACCCAATAAACTGG
>JAHJLU010000801.1 GCA_018821745.1 Myxococcota bacterium
CAGCCTCTCACCCACAGGCGCCTCCGACGAATACACCGATCCCTACCTCATGTGGGCTTCCCTGGGGGCCATGACCACCCTGCACTTTTGATGACCCGGAATTATCTGGGGAGGATCAGGGTCTGCCATTTCCCCAAGGAACGCTGACAAGATTGGGCGCGTATGGGAGGTAGTAGATCTGGCTATTGAGATACAGGGGCATGAAGAAGGCTCCCGCCGAGTAAACGATTTCAGGTTTCATGGCCAGACGATAGTAACCCTTTGACGCGATACCAACGGGACTGGAGCGTTTGTCTGGGGCCACATAGAGCGGGAGGTCACGCATTGTCTGCATGGTGTAGGGAGGAAAGTTACTGCCGCCTTTCATGTGCCTTCCAGCGCCCCGTCCGCAGAGCTGGAGGCCCGGTTTGAACCAGGCATCGGGGACCCACCCTTCCACGGCTATGTTCAATGGAGCGGCAAAACGGAGGATTACCTGTGACCAGCCCTTTGTGCGCTTACCACGCTTCACCGAGGGTTCTGACACGCCCCAGGTGCAGGTGCTGCCGGCGAGGAAATGCTGCCGAAGCGTGAAGGCGGGGCTTTGGAACAGGCTGAAGCGAAAGTCGGGGGCCTTCTTGTATTTTTTGTCCAGTTGCCATTTCTTGTCGATGGTCTTTTTGGCCGCGCTTTGCAACAGCGCGGCAGTCTCGATCCATAAATCCATGTTGAGAAATGAGGCGCCGCCTTTGTTCGGAACCCAGAGGCGCACCAGGGTCCTGTCGGAGACGACATTGAGAACCATCACCTTCACAGGTCCCACGGCAATGCCCGTGTGGCTCTTGTCGTTGTTGAAAGCATAGAGCCTGGTCCCCTCGGGGATGGTCACGGCGATCTTGGACAGCGTTATAGTCCCGGCAACCCAGTAGGTTTTTCCACGGACCAGCAGGGGAATCCTGCTACCCTCATCCAGCCTTGACTTTGGCCCAAAATCAAAGGGCACTGTCTGGAATACTTTGAGATCCCTGGTGGAAATAGTCTGCTTGAGATTACCTCCAAAGAGGAGGACTTTCCCCCAGGGGAGACTCACCTCTCGAAGCGCCTTCACAGGCGGGGGCATCTTCGCCCAGGCGGGGAGATCGAGCCCCTTGGTGGCAGGCGCCTTGAGAGCGGCAGGGGTGGTCCTTACGGCAGTTACATCGGCAACATTCGTTCGATTGGTCGTGGCACAGGTGGGACACGTAGTCTTCTGCGGCCTGGTGCAGCAAGCGCTCAGCAGCGTCGCGCCCGCGATAACAAGGGAGATTGCCAGAGAGTGAGACAGGGTCCGTTTCATGGGGGGTCACGCATCCTTTCAGTGGGACATTTCAGTATTGGTGTGGGCAAGATAGTACCGAAAAAGCGCGAAAACCGGAAGGATAAATTGAGCAGCTGGCTCGATTATGCAGTGAGTCAGGACGCGGCGAGGAGGGATTCTATTTCAGATACTGTTTTGGGAATGGGGGCCCCAAGGACCCGATGACCGGTGGGGGTCACCAGAATATCGTCTTCTATACGGATGCCGCCAAAGGACTGCAGCGCTTGAACCTTCCCGAAGTTGATGAAGTCCTTGTTGATACTCTCACGGTTCCATTTTTCGATGAGCGCCGGGATGAAATAGATGCCGGGCTCCACCGTGAAGACATAGCCACTCTCCAGCACTCTGCCCATGCGCAAAAACGCCAGGCCAAACTGGGAATCTCTCTTGAGGTTGGGGCCGTAGCCAACCATATCGCCCAGATCTTCCATGTCGTGGACATCCATGCCCATCATGTGTCCGAGGCCGTGGGGAAAGAAGAGCGCGTGGGCACCGCTCTCCACGGCGCTGCGGGGATCCCCCTTCATGAGACCCATGTCAGTGAGCCCGCGGGCGATGACCAGGGCTGCCTCCAGGTGCATGGCCCTGAAGGAGACTCCCGGGCCCGACATGTTGATGGCGGCGAGCTGCGCATCCAGGACAATCTGGTAGACATCCCGCTGAAGCGCAGAGAATGTCCCGCTGATGGGATATACGCGTGTAATATCTGAGGCGTACAGGTCAGGAGTCTCGGCTCCGGAGTCCAGCAGGAAGAGCCCCTCGCCGGAAATCTTGTTTTCCCAGGAGTGGTTGTGGAGCACCTCCCCGTGGATAGTCAGGATGGGGTGGAAACTTTGGGCACAGTGGTGTTCCATGGCCGCCCCCACCATGGCTGCTTTCACCTGGTATTCAAAGTTCCCGGGCTTGCATGCCCGTGCGGCAGCCGTATACATGGCCAGAGACACGCCAAGGGCCTTCTCGATCTCCTGGATCTCGCGCTCTTCTTTAACATTCCTCATGGAGACAACCGCCTCGATAAGAGCGGGGGAAGAACCGCGGGTCAGCTCTGCGGGGGTGAGGCCCAGCAGCTCACACAGCTGCAGCACACTCTCACCCTGGAAGGGAGGGAGATAGTGGATCGTCCCGTGCTTCGCCCTGAGGTCCGCGAGCAGCGCCGGCAGATCCTTGCTCTCCACGACCCGGTCGATCCCCACCTGCTCTCCCAGCTCTTTCAGAGAGGGCAGTGGACCAGTCCAGATGATATCATCAACCGAAGGGTTGTAGCCGCAGAGGATATCGCCCTGGGGTGTCATGAGGAGCGCCATATCGGGAATCTGGTGCCCGGCGAAATAGGCAAAGGTGGAGTTCTGACGGAAATTGTGGGTGTTGTCCCGATAGTTACGCGGGACCTCCCGGTGACCGGGAAAAAAGAGGGGAGCGTCACCCATAAGGGCACGCAGTTTCGAACGCCGCTGAGCATAAACATGGGTATCAAACATGGGTGTTATCTTCTCCTTTTTGATGGAAACAACATACCACACCCTCCCCGTGAGGACAGGAAAAAGCGAAAACTTCCCTATTACCGTGGACAGTTGTTGACAACTGGTAGAGGAATCTTACATTGTCCGGGGCTTCTGGAGTACGTCCCCCCGGAACGCACCCCACAACGAATTTTTCGCCGGTGACAACCCGGTTTGCGCACCCACCGAACCCTGTTCATTCCACTGGCTCAAGGAGCAGCATGACCCAAGAACCCACTCACTCAAACGGTATCAGCAGTGTCCCCCATAAAATCCTTGTCATGAGCGGCAAGGGTGGAGTCGGGAAGACAACGGTCAGCGTCAATCTTGCCTTCTCCATGGCCCTGGCCGGGAAAAAAGTCGGGATCATCGATGTGGACTTCCATGGCCCCAACGTCCCGCTCATGACCGGCACCGAAGGCACCATGGCCGCTGGCAGCGAGGGCACCATTCATCCTGTGCAGTCTCCCAAACACGAAAACGTGAACGTAATGTCCATCTCTTCGTTCATGGGAGATCCTGACAAACCCATCATTTGGCGCGGCCCCATGAAAATTGGAGCGATCCGGCAGTTTTTCAATGAGGGTGTCTGGAACGACAGGGACGTTGTCATTATCGACTGCCCTCCCGGAACCGGGGATGAACCCCTGAGCGTTGCCCAGGAGCTCAGCGGCGCCGACGGCGTCATTGTGGTCACCTCCCCACAGGATGTCTCTCTTCTGGACTCGAGAAAATCCATAAACTTTGCAAAGCAGCTCAACCTCCCCGTACTGGGAGTGGTGGAAAATCTCAGCGGATTTGTCTGCCCCTGTTGCGGCGAAGAGTCCCTCATCTTCAAAAAGGGCGGGGGAGAAAAGGCTGCCCACTCAATGGAAGTTCCCTTTCTGGGGCGCATCCCCATCACCGCAGCTTTTGTGGAGTCCGGAGACTCAGGAAACCCGCTGGTGGTGTCGGCCCCCGATGACTCCGCCTCACAGGTCTTCACCCGTATGGCCTCCTCCATTCTTGATTCCTGGAAATAGTTCGAAAAAGAGACCTACAGGAGGCCGTCCCCGACGCTCATGGCCATGCCGGACATTGCAGGACGGTGATAAATCACAACAGGCTGCATTTTGATCTGCTGCTTGGTATCTTTGGTGACTGTCAGGGTGAGCTTTGTGGGTTTGTAACCCTTTCGGGTCGCCTCAATGACAACCGTTGCACCCTTGACCATGCTCTTTACGAATGGCAGCTCCTGTTTTGAAGGGGCGCCCCCGTCGATAACCACAATCGCCTTCACTCCCTCGGTTGTAGACCAGGCAGAGAGGCGAACCTTCTCAACCTCGGTCTTCATGACCGGGGTGGGCGTCATTACCGGTGTTGGAGCCATGATGACAGTGGGGGCCTTGATGATAGTGGGGGCCATGGTCGCGGGGACCGGCTTCATGGCAACTGGTTCCGTGGTTGATGCGGCGGAGGTGTCGGTGGTGTTGGCAGCAGAGACGACGCTCTTCTTTTTACTTCCGCTGCCACCCGAGGAAAACACAAACCACCCGATAACAAAGGCAAGAGCCACAGCAACTACGCCAATACCGATGAACAGCGGCAGCTTGCCGCGTGACTGCCCCGAAGAACTGATATGGGTCTCAACGTAGCTGCCGGCGGGGAATTGACTGTACTCGAACTGGCTGGGATGGCTCTGATCTTCTATGGGCGCAGGGTGGGAAACGAGGGGACCGTTTTCGCTCACCGCGGTGTCGTGAACACTGTGAATCGGCGGAGGCGGGGGCAGAGGAAGTTTACTGGAGGGCTGCTTAGACGGGTCTTTCTCGTCGTCGTTATTGAAACTGTAATAATAATCTCTGGATTGGGAATCACTCTCCCCTGCCTTCTGCCGAGCGGCGCGGGGAGGACGGAGATTGAATATCGTATCTCCGGGGATGCCACTGGTGACCTCTTTGAGAGCCTGAAAAAAGGCCCAGGCAGTAGGATAACGTTCGCCGGGTTCCTTGGCGACACCCTTGAGCACCGCATCTGAAACAGCCTGTGGGATGAGGGGGTTGATGGTGGTAAGGGGGACAACATCGGCGGTGATGTGCTTGGAAATAATCTCCCCGATATTTTTCCCGTAAACGGGGAGGTGACCAGAGAGCATCCGGTAGACGATTACCGCGACGGAGTAAATGTCGGCGGCGGAATTGATCTCGGAGATCTTCCCCATGGCTTGTTCCGGTGCCATGTAGACGGGGGTCCCCAGGACCGATCCAGCTGAGGTCTCGTACTCTGACTCCGCGCCCGGTTCCAGGAGTTTTGCGACGCCGAAATCCAGGACCTTTACGAAAGTTTTTCGACCTTTTTTGGCCAGGAAAATATTTCCCGGTTTCAGATCCCGGTGGATAATGCCCTGCTCATGAACGGCTTCGAGGGCATCACACACTTCCTCTGCGATTTCAAGGATTTCATCCAGGGAGATGTTCCTGTTTTTCATGAGCTCGGAGAGGGTCTCCCCCTGGAGCAGCTCCATGGAGTAGTAATACCGGCCATCGTCGAGCTCGCCAAAATCATATATCTCAATGATGTTGGGATGCTCGATTTTATTGATTGTCTTTGCTTCCTGGATGAAGCGGTGGGTGATGGACTTGACGTGGGTGAGGTGGGGAGCAAGAACTTTGATGGCGACCCGTTTGCCGATCTGCGGGTGAACCCCTTCGAAGACCATACCCATGGCCCCCGAGCCGATACGGCTGACGATTTCATAATTGCCAATGTTGGCGCCAATGAGCGATGTTTCGTTCATGCTTATAATCTCAAGTACTTACGGCAACCATCAGGCGACACCTCATGATGTGACCGTTCACGTAAGGAGGTATTATAGTTTGTTTTTACATTTTCTTCCAACTTTTAATAGAATTCCCGGGATCGCTCACGGGACACCACGATAGACAATTGCCATTTTTCACGGCTTTGATTATACTCTCAGCTAATGAATGTGACCACGACCACCTGCCGCCCCGTCCAAGGGACGGTTCTTGTCCCAGGAAGGGATTCCATGAAACGCACCATCGTTTTTTCTCTGTTTTTTTTGCTGATTTCGCCCCTCAGCGCATGGGGCGCGCCTAAGGCTTCCTTTAAGTCCCTGGAAACAGAAGGAAAAAGACTATACGCGGCCAAAGATTACACTCCCGCCATTGTGAAATTCCTCCAGGCCTTGAAAATCAAGGAGAAGCCCACCCTGTACTTCAACCTGGCCCAGTGTTACCGGCTCACGGATCAGTTCCAGCAGGCCCTTAAGTATTACAAAAAATTCAGACCCCACATTAAAAACCTGAAGGGGCTGACTCCCCAGCGCAAGTTGATCCTTCTCGAAGAGGTCACGGGCCATATCGAGACAATCACCAGGCTCCTGGCTGAGAGAGCGAAGCAGAAACGGCTGGCTGAAGAGAAGCGAAAGCGGGAACTGGCACAGAACAAAACGCCCCTGCTTCCCAAAGACGGCAATAAAGATTCGGAGAAGCCCCTCATCCCCCAGCGTCCGGGCCCTCTGTTCTCCCAGTGGTGGTTCTGGACCGGTGTGGGTGCCACAGCCCTGTTTACCGTCTCCACCATCTTCTTTGGCGTTAAAACCCTCTCCACCAACAGTGAATGGGAGGACACCGGCGACAAAACCCTCAGGGACGACGCGCGGCAATACCAGAATTACACCGACATCGCCCTGGGTGGCGCTATTGTAGCCGGCGCTGTCACAGCTGTGTTTTCCTATTTCCACCTGCAGAAGATCAAAAATTACAAAGAGCCAACCGACAACAAAAAGGTCTCCTTCCTGGTTAACTGCACCTCGGCTTTTTGTGGCATCAATATGGGATTCACCTTCTAGTCACCTGAGTTGATTCTAATATATTTTCATCACAGGGGTCCGAGGCAGCGTCGCCATTGATTGACCAGGCGCATCTGGCTGCGGGTTCGGGCACTCTTCTCCATCCCTTCCAGAGCCTGGGATGCGATGGCTTCGCCGCCATCCAGAACCAGGAGACTCTCGAAAATCGCCTGGAACGCGTCGAAGGTTGATGCCTGAGGCATACGCTCGACAAGATAGGCAATAGCACGCTCCCGAAATCCCCAATTATCTAGCAGTTCAGCAAAAGAGGCGATATTTGGCGGTGTGCGCACAAGCCTCTCCATGGCCCAAAGCCCCCTGTGGCAATTTTCCTCGTCCCCGTACTCAAACAGCGTCATAACCACCAGCTCCCCCTCGTCGTAGTCCGCCACCGCCCCGAGGGCACCACGGGCAAAAAGCCCCCACCGTTCATCAGCGGGGAACGCATCCAGCAAATAGATCTCATGAAGGAGCGCGAGCCAGTCCCGCACACTCGTGGCCAGCTTTGAAAGGTCATCTGCCATGGCCAGGGCTTTTTCCCGCTGGCCCCCATGACGGCCCAGTACATTTATCAGGGAGACCCTCTCCCTGAACGTGTTGCTCATCCGCTCCGCCCGGTGCAGCAAGTCCAGGCCCTTCTCTTTGTCCAGGTCCATGACCGCCACCGCCAGCTCCCGAAGCTCAGGGGATTCAGAGGCGAGAGCCTCAGCTCGCTGTGTGAAGTCATCAGCCAGAGGATCCACATTCCCCAAAAACCGGATCAGGGGGATATACTCCAGAGTCATGGTTGCTTGAGCAGCAAAGGAGACAGCAAGCTCCCGGGCTTCATCGGTGTTACCCTGAGCCTCTTCCATGAGTCGCAAAATCGAGAGACGTATGGGCCCCGAGGCGTGACGCATCCTGAAGGCCTGCCGTGCCAGGGCGACGGCCATCTGTGGCTCTCCCAGGTACCGAAGAAATTCCCAGGCAGCCTCGACCAGCAACCTTGGATCGTTCTTCTTTTTGATCAGATCCGTCAGGAGTGCCTTCCCCTCCTCAACCTGGAAGAGGGTGTGGTACAGCATGGAGACTCCCGCCACCGCTTCGGTCCCTCCCTGGGCGATCAACCGACCGGACATCTCCCGAACCCCCGATGGTTCATTGAACAGTCGCATATACACCGAGGCCCATCTCCATGGCTCACAGACATCGACGCTGCCGGGGTCATCAAGCAGTCGCCGTGCGCCGCCGGTATCTTCTTCCAGGCGAATAAGCAGCTCCGCCGCTTCAAGGGGTTCCCTGGCTTTCAGCACGGACCGCCACCGGCGAAATCGCACCTGCGCCCCCTGCCTGTCAAGAAATATAAACCTGCGGGCCTTGAGAAGCAGGACCATGAACGCAGGGTCCCTGCAATCTTCAAATTGGGGAGCATCTAGCCACTCACGTCCATGTTGACCGCGAAGGCCAATGGCGAGGGCGACCAGCGCTAAAGGGCGATCAAAGCTATCAAGGGCGGCAATCCCCCGAGAGAAAGGGAGCGCTTCCCATATATCGACCCATTGAGCATTTTGCTCCAAACGGCTCCACTCCCGGAGCAATGAGTCTGCGCCCCACAGCGCACACTCCTCGGGAGTTACCTGAAAATGGGGCGGTCCATACCCCTCGGGAACAAGCCCCCGAGAGATCCCCGGGATCGCGGGAGCGTCTATGACACCAGGCGCAAGGATCCGTCCCCCGAGGGCCACGGACCCCGCTGCGGTGTGAGCCCGGCAGCAATTCAGATATTCGGGATTCCAGTAATAATGCCCCATGGACGAGTCAGTGGATGGGGGTGGGCGGTGCATGGCTCTTTCACTCTGTGTTACTGTTTCTTTATCTCGACGCTCCAGTCCAGAGGACCTTCAGCGAGCCTACCACAGAATGGAGAAATTGTTGACGACCCCTGTTTTTCATTCTCATGGGGGGGAATTTCGGATACATTTGAAATAATCATCAGGATCTACGCAATGACCGCTCAATACACACTCCCTGCAATTGTTGCTATCGGCTCCTCCGCTGGAGGTTTCGATGCGTTGAATAATCTGCTGCCGCATCTTCCGCCACAGGCAGCCTACATTATCCTTCAGCATATGGACCCCGAGAAAGAGACGCATCTTGCAGCCCACCTGAAGCAAATCGCCTCGCTGCCCCTGCACGAGGTCACTTCGGGAGAGCTCCTGCATGAGGGCAACATATATTTCGTTCCTCCGGGGCGTGATGCCATGTTCGATCAGGGAAGGATCTCCCTGTGTCCCCTGTCGTCGGAATCACATCCCGCCCCTTCCATCGACAGGTTCTTCACCTCACTTGTCCCCGCGGCAACAAGCGTTATCGCCATCCTCCTGAGCGGCATGGGACACGATGGCACCGAGGGAATGAGGGCGGTGAAAATCGCGGGAGGCATCACCCTGGTGCAGCTCCCCAAAGAGGCAAAATTTCCCGAGATGCCGTCGGAGGCGCTCCGCCAGGGGGTGGCGGATCGGTCCCTGTCCCTGGCGCAGATGCCCGAAATTATCGCCGGCATCCACAACCACAGCGCGGCCTTCATGTCCGCGACCCCGGAGCCCTCAGGCGACCCCCGCCTGCTCGAGCAGGTGATCACGCTCATGCGCTATCACACGGAGTCGGACTTCTCCCAGTACAAACGAAAAACCATTGAGCGCAGGCTGACCAGGCGGATCACCCTCCTCCACCTCTCCAGTATCGAAGAGTATCTGGTCTACGTAAAGGAGCACCCCGAAGATCTGGGAGAGCTTGCCAAGGATGTGCTCATCTCCGTCACCGCATTCTTCCGCGACGCGGAAGCGTTTGATTTTCTCAAGGAGACGCTTGCGGCAACCCTCAAGACAAAGTCGATCCACGACCCCATCCGCATCTGGATCCCTGCCTGCTCCACGGGCGAGGAGGCTTACTCCATGGCCATTCTCCTGGCCGAGCTGCTGGAGGAAGATTTTTACATCCGCAAGATCCAAATCTTCGCCACCGATATGGACGATCGCTCCATCAACCATGCCCGGCGGGGCGTTTACTCCACCAATGCCGTGACCCATCTCTCCGAAGAGATTCTGACCCGCTACTTCCAAAAGGAGCGGCACTCATTTGAGATAATCAAGCCCATCCGGGAGCGTATCGTCTTCGCCCGACAGGATCTGGTGAAGGATCCCCCCTTCTCCCACCTGGACTGTATCTCCTGCCGCAACCTCTTGATTTACCACCAGCCCGATCTGCAGAGCCGCATCATCCATATGTTTCATTATGCCCTCGCGCCGGGAGGGATCCTCTTCCTGGGGAAAAGCGAGTCACTGGGGTCCAGCGACAACCTCTTTTCGCCCCTCTCCACCAAGTGGCGGGTATTTTCCAAGCGAAACGACGTCACTCCCCGTCCTTTCACCTATTCCCGGGCATCTCTCCCTGCCTCCAACGCCGCCCGAGAGGGGCAAAAACTGAACAACATGGAGCCAACGGAGTCACTCGAAGAGCTGGTCAGAAAAACCGTCTGCGATATTTTTGCACCACCCACGGTCCTGGTGGATGATAGCCACGAGATCCTGCATATCTTGGGAGACGTCTCCCCTTGGTTCCAGATACACCAGGGAGATATGGGCAGGAACATCTTCGACTTTGCCCGGGAAGAGGTGAAGGTTGAGCTGCGGATCGCCATTCACAAGGTCCTCAGAGACAAAGAACCCTACTTCAGTCAGAAACTCATTATGCCCGCAGGGGCCGAGGGAGGGCCGGCCTTCTACGAAATCCAGGTCCACCCGCTTCAGGGGAACACCCCCCCACGGATGACCCTGCTCATCTGCTTTGAGGTCCTGAAAAATGCGGACCCAATAAACTCTGAACTCCCCGTAGACTCCAGCCACACAAGGATCCGGGACCTGGAGCAGGAGCTCACGCAGGCGAGATCCCAGATTCAGGCGGTTTTTCATGAGCTGGAGACCGCCAACCAGGATCTACAGTCGCTCAACGAGGAATTGCAGAGCGCCAATGAGGAGCTGCAGTCCACCAACGAGGAGATGGAGACCAGCAATGAAGAGCTGCAGGCCACCAACGAAGAGCTGGTCACGGTCAATGAGGAGCTGGAAATAAAAACCGAAGAGCTGGCGGTTGCCAACGGGGACCTGGAGAATATCCTCCTGCGAATGGGGCTCCCCATGATTCTGGTCGACTCGGAGCTGCGAGTGAAGCGATTCACGCCCCCTGCCTCCACCATCTTCAACCTCATGCCCGGTGACCGGGGGCAGGTGCTCCCCAATGTGGGGAGCCACATCCACATTCCCAACATCCGAGAGGATCTCAACCAGGTGATGGCCACCGGGGAGACCATCGGGCGCTTCATAGACGCCGGCGCCAAGGTCTTCGAACTGAAGTATCACCCCTATTATGACAGCGCTTCCACTATCTGCGGTGCGCTGCTCACCTTCTACGACAGCACCCTGGGATACCGCCGCGAGCAAGAGTTCCGCGCGCTGGCGGAGAACTCCCCCGACATTGTCACCCGCTTCAGCCCCGCCGGGCGCATCCTCTACATGAACCGCGCCTTTGAGCGGTACGCGGAGATCGCCGTGCGCGAGTGCTTTGAGCGGAATATCTCCGAGGTGACCATCGCCCCCGAGCTCCGGACGATCGTGGAAAATCACATCACCAAGGTGTGTGAACATGACCGTGAGCTCAGTTTTGAGTTCGAGACAGCCACTACCCGCGGCAGGAGGATCTTCGAGACCCGCTTTGTTCCGGAGCACTCCCTCACGGGGAACATCACATCCATCCTGGCGATCTCCAAAGATATAACCAGGGAGCGCCACGCCCAGCTCATGGAAAAAGAGGCCCACCAGAAGCTCCACGATGCCCTTGAGAGTATCAGTGACGCTTTCTTCGTAGTCGATGATACCCTGCGTGTCACCTATTTCAATGAAGCGGC
>JAHJLU010000802.1 GCA_018821745.1 Myxococcota bacterium
CAACCTCTGGGGGGTTATCTACGTCATCTATTTCTGGGGGATAAAGACAGGGCTCTTCCCGCTGCTCATTTTTATGGGAGTAGGGGCGCTCACTGATTTCGGCCCCCTTATTGCCAACCCAAAGCTTATTTTGCTCGGCGCCGCCGCACAGTTCGGCATTTTCGCCACGCTGCTCGGCGCTGTTGCCCTGGGATTTACCATGAATGAGGCATCCAGCATTGGCATCATCGGAGGGGCCGACGGCCCCACGGCCATTTTTACCACAACCAAGCTAGCACCACATCTCCTGGGCCCCATCGCCGTGGCGGCTTACTCCTATATGGCCCTGGTCCCCATTATTCAGCCGCCCATCATGCGCTTGTTGACGACAAAAAAGGAACGCCAAATTCGTATGGCGCAGTCCAAGCCAGTCTCCAAGCGCACGAAAATACTCTTCCCCATTGTGGTCACCTTCGTCACCATTTTGCTCATCCCCACGGCGGTCCCACTGGTGGGGATGCTCATGTTCGGGAACCTTCTGAAGGAATGCGGGGTGGTTGAGCGACTCTCCAAGACCGCCTCCAACGAGCTCATGAACATCGTGACCATCCTCCTGGGGGTCTGCGTTGGCGCCACCATGAGCGCGGCAACCTTCCTCAATGTGCAGACACTGAAAATCATCAGCCTGGGCCTGGCTGCATTCTGTGTAGGAACCGCCACCGGTGTCCTCTTTGGGAAATTGATGAATGTTATTACGGGCGGCAAGGTCAATCCACTTATTGGTGCCGCGGGAGTCAGTGCTGTCCCCATGGCTGCACGGGTCGCACAGAAGGTCGGGCGTGAGTCTGATCCCCACAACTATCTGCTGATGCACGCCATGGGCCCAAATGTGGCAGGCGTTATCGGGTCGGCCATTGCCGCGGGCGTACTCATCGCCATGGCTTCCTAGGGTATCACCATGAAGAAGATCATTCTGGCATCGCAGAGCGTGTACAAAAAGCGGATGGTTGAAAATCTGGGTATTCATTTCGAGGCGGAATCTCCCCGGGTTGATGAAGTTGTGTTGCCCGGGGAATCCCCCGAGGAGACAGTCCTCCGCCTCTCGGTAGAGAAAGCCGAGGCAGTCGCTGCGCGTCACCCAGAGGCAATCGTAGTGGCCACAGATCAGGCAGTCTCCATCGACGGTGAGCTCCTGGGGAAGCCGGGTACATTTGAAGCAGCCAAGGAGCACCTCTCGCGCATGCAGGGGCGGACACACAAGCTGCTCACGGCGGTCACGGTTATTGGCGACGGGCATCGGGAGTCTGCGCTGGAGATTCATCATATGACCATGCGGCCCCTCTCCACCAGTGCGATTGCACGATACCTGGTGAAGGACCAGCCCCTCGACAGTGCCGGTTCCTATAAAATTGAAACCATGGGGATATCACTGTTTTCTTCCATCTCGGGGAATGACCCTGTTGCCATTATGGGGGTTCCCATGATAGCCTTGACCAAACTGCTCCTCAGGTGGGGCATCGAAATACCCTAGATTCTATCCATGGAACAAACTTCCCCCAATCCACAAGCTCCACGCAGCGTACCAGCTTGGCTTTTGCCTGTGCTGCTTATGTCCGGAGCTGTTCTGGGGTTTCTGACCGGGGGACTTTTCGGGAGTCACTGGGCAGCCAAAGACTGGCCCTTCTTCACCCAGCTTATCGCCCTGCTGGGTGACATTTTCATGAATCTCCTGAGGATGCTGGTGGTCCCCTTCGTCGTCACTTCCATGATTCTGGGAATGACCTCAATGGGGAAAAATGAACGTGTAGGGCGCCTCTTCGGGGTTACTTTCGCTTACTACATGGTGACTACCATTTTGGCTGTACTGGTTGGGATTGCGGTGGTTCTTGCGATTGATCCCGGAACCCGCTCCCCCATCCCGGGTGGTGTTGCAGCCATGGGCTCCTCCGACCAGCTCCTCTGGTATGAGGCCCTCTTCAAGACCATTCGGTCCCTCTTCCCCGACAATATTTTTCAGGCCGCGGCCCAGGGGCAGATTCTTGGCCTCATTACCTTTTCGCTGATATTTGGGGGAATCCTCAACAAGGTGGGAGAGAAGGGGGCACTTCTGGTCAAAGTCATTGATGTGACCAATGATGTCCTGATGATCTTTGTCCGGGGAGTCATCTGGCTCGCACCTCTTGGTATCTTTGGTCTGGTTGCTTCCAAGACCGGCGCAGCCGGTGGTTTTCACTCAGTCATTTCCGATCTGAAGGCCCTCTCGTGGTACTCTCTGACCGTAATGCTTGGTCTGGGGATTCATGCTTTTATCATTCTCCCGCTCCTGCTGGTTGTTGTGGCCCGGAAAAATCCCCTCAAGCACCTTCGCCATTTTGCCGAGGCAATTGTCACCGCCTTCTCCACCTCTTCATCCGCGGCGACCCTGCCTGTTACCACTTCAAATGCCATACAA
>JAHJLU010000071.1 GCA_018821745.1 Myxococcota bacterium
CGCATTTCACTGGCGGAGACGGGGATATACTTGATGGTTTCGCCCGCCTTCTGCATCTTTTTGAGGTTGATTACCGCGCCCGTGGGGAGGTTGTTCCCCTTGCCCAGCTTGCCCTGGACAGCGTATACGACCCAGCGGGGTCCCTCGAGGGAGAGGACCAGATAGGCACAGTCCGAGGCGGCCAGGAGGGTGTGGGCGGCAAGATGGGAGAGGGTCCCGTAGGAGAGGACAAGACCCGCGCCCAGGGTGTAGGTCGTGGGGACTACCACGGCTTTGGCCAGTCGGTAGACGGCGTGGGTGGAGGCGACCCCCGTGGCGATGACGGGCCCCGAGGTCATTACCGCACCGGAGAGCACGATCCCGAAGGCCCGTGTCGTGGCGGCGGCCGCTTCGCCCGTGACGATGACGGCGGCACCGGGGATGCTGCCGGCGGCTGCGTAGACAGCCCCGACGGTGGTCCCGCCGATGGCGATTCCCGCTGCCGCCAGGGGAACGCCGATGTACTGCACGGTCTTCCCTGCAGCGTATCCGCCCCCCTTCACCAGCACATTCCCGATGGCCCCGCGGCGAATCTGGGACTGCCCGGCCAGGTAGCCGCCGCCCTTGATGACGCCGGCGGCGGTGGTTGAGCCAGTGACGTCAAAGATGGAGAAGATGGAGGCGACGGCCAGGATCCCCGTGGGGGCGATGATCTGGTAGAGGGACTTTGCGGTGTTCCAGGTCGCCTGCACCGCCACATTGGCGATGGCGAGGCCTTCACGGATGATCACGATGGTGGGGTATGCGACCGCATTAACGAGGATGTATCCGAGGCCACCGAAGGTGACATGGGAGATGGGTTTCAGGATGGCGTCCCAGAAGATTCCCTTGAGGACCCAGCGCATGGCCTTGAGGGTTGCCAGGCTGATGCCCGTCTCTTTATATGCCTTGAGGTCTTTTCCCGCCTTTCTGAAGGAGTCGGAGACGTCGCCGGGATAATCGGTGACCGCTCTTACCACAATGTTTTGGGCGGAGTTCGAGACCTTGCTGCGCCACTGATTCTCCTCCTTGAGGACCTTGACCAGGTTGGCTTTCTTCAGACTCTCACCAACGGACGAGGCGTTGCTCTGCAGCGCCTTGGGGAGTGATGCGTAGCCCATGATGAAGGCCTCGTAGCCCTCCTTGACGCGGGTCCCGGAGCGGGCCAGGGAGGCCCCCATGATGCGCCGTGATTCCTGGGCCGAGTCCTGGATGATGAGCAGGCCGCTCTTTCGCAGGCGCGCCTTCATCCGGTCCCCCGCGTCCCAGGCGGCGTTGATGATGGAGTCGCCGATGCCGTCCATTTCACTGATGAGCTGGCCCGAAAAATTCCAGGACCGGGCCACCAGGTTCGTACCCTTGAAGAAGGAACGCTGAACAATGTAGATGCCCTTCTCATGGGCCTTTTCACGGATCACACGGGCAATCTCAGCGGCTTTTTCATTGATCGCCGAAGCTTTGCGAAAGCTGTAGCGGGTACCGTCACGGACGACGTAAATGGAGTTCGCCGCCGCCTTGAGGGCCAGCAGAAAGGCCATGCGGGCCCGAAGCCCCACAAGATCCTGGGCAATCTCCATGGGGGAGGGACCGGGAGGGATGATGCGAATCTCCGTGCTGGGGATCTTGAAGGCTCCGTTGAAATACAGGGATTTGTGGCCCCGGACCACCAACTGGCGGGTGTTTTGCAGGGGATCAGCGCCCTTTTTGGGGCGGCAGGAAGAGAAGGCGCCAAGGGAGAGGGAGAGGGCCAGCAGAAGGGTAAGGGATTTAGCGAGCATCGGTCTTCTCCTTGGGAGCCGGCTTTTTAGGGACCGGTTTTTTGAAGGCATGGCGGAGGTCCTTGGGGAGCGCCGAGAGCACCTTGCGGATGTGCTTTGGATCCCGGGAGATGACCCGCACCTTCACCCCCTTCACCTGTTTGAGTTTTGCCAGATCCACCACGGTCCCCACGGGGAGGTCGCCGGCGGAGCCCTTGCGGGTCTTGTCACTCCCGATCTGTCCCGTCACCGCGGCGATAACCAGGCGGGGGCCATCCCAGGCGAGGAAAATAGCGGAGTCCAGGGTTGAAAGGTAGAGGTGAGCGGGGATTGCCACCAGCGCGTTGTATCCGAGGACTATTCCGGAAGAGACCTGGTGGATAATTATCTTGGTGGTCCCGGCACCCACATGGAAAAGTACCATGGCCGCATGTTTCACCGTGTTGGTGGTTGTGGTGACCACGGCTCTGGTGGTCCCGTAGACGGGGGCAAAGGCCGAGAGCGCGAGCTGGTTTACCACACCTGCCGTGGCGCCGGTGGTGTAAATGGCGGGGATGGTCGCGGCCCCCATCATGGAGAGACCCGTGAGGAGGCCGCCCTCCAGGGTAGGGGTGATGAGCTTTATGCCCAGCTTGGTAGTGTAGTAAAAGGTGAGGCCCGTGGTCTGGATAACTCTGCCCGCCAATAGGGTTGAGCCCACCGTGGGGAGGAAGAGACCATAGTTGGCCACGGTGAGAGTCCCGTGGGCCACGGTCTTGCCCGAAGGCTTGAGGATGCCGTAGAAGAGGGCCTTGCCGTAGCCGGCGATGATGTCAAGCAGCGCTACCAAGGAGTTTTCCCGCCTTCCGGAGTTCTTGTAGCTCCGGTCGAAGGCGTCCCGGGCCTCCTTGAAGGAGGCCAGCCAGGAGAGGTTGATCTTGGCTGAGATAATCTCCTGGGCGAAGTTGGTGAGGGCGAAGATGTTGGAGAAGTCATCCTTGAGGTTCGTGAAGAATTTGCCAGGGAGTCGGGCCATCTCCTGGCGATCCCCCGCCGTGCGATCCACCAGCGCCATGTTCCCGTAGATGAAGCGGCTCCATGCGAGCTTGAACCCCTCTTTGGTCCACCGGGCCATGGTCTTGCCCGCGTCGTGGGTCCCCGTGAGGATGGACTTCGTGTTTTGAGAGGTGACCCGCAGGATCGCCTTTGCCTGCTCGTAGGAGGATTTCAGGTCTCCCGTGAGCTCTTTGCCGTAGGCGTCCCCCTGGGCAACGACGTCACGCGCGGCCCTGATGATCGCCTCTCTGGAGGAGATCACCGAGTGCCGGTAGGCAAAGTTGAGCGCACGCTCCGTGGAGGTGACCACATACCACCCTTCTTTGTAGAGCATCTTGTGGCCCCGCATATTGGCCACGGTGAGGGGGATGATCTTCTTCACGGGACGGGTCTGTTTCTTCTTGGCCGTGCAGGAAAAAACGGAGAGAATCAATGTAGCGCACAGGATAAATCGCATGGGTGCTCCGTGGTTTGCTCGGGCACAATCGTCACAGGGACGGTGTGCTCCTTGCGTATTTGTGGACCGGACGTTCGGTTGGCCGGGTGACGGCTTTCTCCTGTTGAAGATATAGGACAATCAGGGATTTTGGCAAAGAAAATCTGGCACAGGGTGATGAAGGCCGCAGTGAGCGGTGCCTGCCGGATGTCAGGGGTTGCTGCAGGAGGGATCGTCCATATCCGTAAGGCCGTTGAGGTTGTTGTCGCGTCCATCGTCACAGCTGCTCTCGATGGGGGGAAACCCCAGGCAGTCTACCCGGTACTGTTCTCCGTAACCGATGGGTTCCCTTGAGGAGAAGCGAATTCGGGCCCCTCGTGAGGGCAGATGCATGGGGCCCACGTCACAGGCGGGGGAATAGATCATATACCAGCAGCGATCCACGGGGAGATCGGGATCATACCGTGGTGGCTGGCCTGCCTTGTAATCAGTGGGGCAGGTGACCATGGGGACGGTCAGCCCCGAGTCGTCGTAGCGGAAGACCTCGCAGGAGGGCGTGCAGGTAAGTGCGGCGGCGGGATCCAGCTCGGTGATGCGAAACTCGCCACCGGTGAAGGCCGCCAGGGGATCGGGGCAGCCGGCCAGGGGGAAATAGGGGCAGACGGGGTCGGTAAAGTCGATGATGCGACTCCCCAGATCAGAGAGGGGGGCCTGGAAACTCTCCTCGCAGATGGAGCTGGTGAGGAGCCCTTCCTCCTGGTCCGAACCGGCCAGAGTGGCGATGAGGCGGTGAAGTCGGAGCGCTGGTGTGGCCGAGACATTTGTGCCTTCGCAGGAGGGCATGAGTCTGAGCTGTCCCATTTCGTCAACCGTAACATTGAGTGAAGCCATGGAGGGTCCAAGGGCGCCCATGGCCACGACCCGGTCGTACCCCTTAACCTCCTCCAGGAGATCAAGATAGTGTTCCAGAGGGACGAGCATCATTTCGGAATCTCCGGTGCTCATGGGAACGCATTCATTGTAACTGCCCGTGTCTGTCAGTGGTGTGCTGCAGGAGATGCCGAAGCGTGTGCACCGAAAGGAGGTGAGGGGGCCAGTGATTGGATCCAGCTCAGGGTTGAACAGCTCCGTGTCTGCTACGGAGCAGTCATCCTCCTCGGTGATGAAGTAGAGCGCCAGGTAGGCGTTCTCCCGGATGAAATACCGGGAATCATCGAAGGTGTCAGCGGTGGTGATGACCTGCTCCATGGCCTTGAGGGGCTGCTCGAATCCGCAGCCCCCCGACTGGAACTCGGAGATGCAGGTGAAGACCTCATCCAGGGTTTCTCCCTCATAGTTGCGACAGCGTGGACACCCATTTTCATCTATGGCGAGAGTGAGGTCCGAGGGCTCGGAGTCGCGCCCGGCGAGGATAAAGCTCAACGGCTGGCACGAGGAGTCAGTGCAGCTGTGGCTGTTGCAGACCCCCGTCTCGTCACGCTCGATCTCGCAGTTGGCCGCGGCCACATCGACGATGTAGCGCTGGTTTACGGGGTTCAGACAGTTGCCCAGGGCACCTCTCTGGAGGCGCCCACCGGCGTTGGCCGGGTTATCGTCGCAGCCGGGGATATCGTATGGTTCGGAGGGGAAGCCCGGGTTGGTGACGCCGATGTGGATGTTGGGGAGTCCACCGGGAATTGACCGGAGCGTATCCAGGAGGTGGGAGAAGTGTTGCCGGAGGATGCCCAGCAGGTGGTCCATGGAGAGGGAGTTATCAATGACAAAGAGAATATCCACCTCCCGGGTGAGCACTGAGCGGTAGTCTGCGGAGTCGGGGTTGCAGTTGGGACAGCCCGTGTCAGTCATGGTGACGGGGGTTTTACAGGAGGTGAGCCAAAGACTGAGTATAGAGAGGATGATAACAATATATTTCATGGGAACCCCGCTTCCTGGTGGGGCCGAGCACAGAGAAGAGACGGAAAAAAATGAAACTCGGGGTCGTGTGCCCTCAATCAGCGGGTCTCACGGAGATTGGGTCTGGGGGGTCTGGGCGGAGCAGGCTTGGAGCGGTTCAGGGCCATGCCGAGGATGGAGGTCAGGAAATTGAGCTGGGTCTTGTCCATGGTGTAACCCACCTTCAATACACTCCCGGTTCGTTTTAGTCTCAGCGTTTTGGTCAGGGGCTGCATCATGGCGTTGCCGGTGACGGACTGCAGGTTTTTCACCATTTTGATGGCGTGCTTGGCGCTGTGGAAGGTCACCTTGCCGGAGAAGCGCAGGAGGGACCCGATCTTGCCGTATCCGGAGAGTGACTTGAAGTCCTGACCTTTTTTCATCTTGCTCATGTCGGCCAGGAGAAAATAGGTGGTCTTGAAGTGGGCGAGGTCTCCGCGCCCCAGGTGCCCCTTGCGGGGGTGGAGTTTTTGCCCCGGGGACTTGACAGCGATGAAGGTACCCATGGAGGGTGCATAGAAATATTCGCCTTTTTTGTCCATGTAGGCGGGGTACCCCTTGAAGGTAGTGCGCTTGAGCTTCTCTTCCCGGGCGACGCAGGTGAGGAGTTTGGCCGCGGAGAAGCTGCCGTTTACGGCTATGTATCCCGACTCCTGGTGGGATTTTACATGCATGGCAACGAGACCATAGTCCACATTGTCCGGCGTGAGGATTTTGAAGCAGCGGGAGTTTTTGATCATTACGCCTTGGAGATTCTGGAGTGTTGTCTTGACAGAGGGAAAAAACCCGGAGCGGCGGAAGGCTTTGAAATCAGCCCACATAATAATATTGGGCTGCACGGCCAGCTCTGTTTTCATTGCTTTTGCGAGCCTGGGTGACAGGGAAAGCTGGGCCCTGGCGGTTGTAAAGGGGGCAGCCAGGATGGCGAGGGTAAATAATGCTGTGATTGTTCGCATGGCATATCTCCTTGAAGCTGGGGTGGCCGGAATGAGAGTGCGGCTCCCTCGTGATTGCTCTGTTAGACACATGGGACGGGAAAAATTCACCCGAACTATAGCAGGGAAGCGCCGCCCCATGAAGAAAAATGTAGTTTGAGAACAGGTTATTTTAAGAATTATATGGGCTTGAAAGCGGTCATTGCACCGCCCGTGTGCTACAGTTTGTGCAGTACGGGGCGAGAAAAGTCGGCGCCCTCGCCATATTGTTGGACAGGAATCATTATTTTTGGGAATAGTCCCCATTGTGTGATAGTTTCCATTTCTGCCGGAGTGCTGCAATGAAACAACTTTTTACCATTTTTGCCATGACCTTATCCGTATCCATGATCCTCCCCCAGGTGGCTATGGGTCAATACTCGATCTTTGCCTACCGCGACGGAAGCGGCGATGGGAGCTCCGACCTCAACACGGTGGAGAGGGCCGAGCACGCCAACCTTGCCCGGTGTCTGTGCGATGAAGACGCGGGGGAAGGAGACTCCTACTCCTTTTACCTCGAAATGTATTATACCGGCGCCTTCGACTCCTCAGACAATTACTATTATCTGGGATCCGACTGCGGCAATACGGCTGTGGCGCTTGACCAGTGCGTCGAGCTTGCCACCATCAACGTGAACGCCTACCAGGACAGCCACGAGTTTGTCCCCGTCCCCATCAACTATCTGGTGGATCCAGTCGCGGGCGTCTGCTCCCAGGTCAACTCCGGCTCCAACACCTATTATATCTTCTCCGAGCGGGAGAGTCGCACGGTCGTGTTCAACGAGACATTCTCCTACGACACGGAGCCTCCCGCGGCCCCTTACAATGTAACGGCCACACCCGGGGAGGGTGCGCTCAACGTCTCCTGGGACACCAACGACATCGACGAAGAGGGGATCAACTATTTCAATGTGCTCTGCATGCGCGACGGCACACCCGGTGAAGCCGCCAGCGAGAGCAAGGCCGACTGGGTGGATTCCGAGGACGTCTGCGGGAAGCTGCTCTCCGTCGAGGGGACCAACAACACCAATAACACCAACAACACCAATAATACCAATAATACCAACACCACCAACACTACCAATAAGTCCAACTTCTTCGCGCCCCCGACCCCATCCTACGACAACACGCAGAATGTGTACGCCCCGGTGCCCCCCACCGACGACACCGCGCGCAATTACAAGGCGCTCACCTGCCCGGCAGGCGGCGTGATCTCCGGTGGCAGGCCCGCAAAGTGTTATGTGTGTGCCACGGTTCCCCGCACCTCCAACTCTGTCCGGATCGATGGTCTGGAGAATGGCGTCAACTACACCATCGGCGTGGTGGCGGTGGATGATCACCGTAATGTCTCCGTTATCTCCACGACCGCCATCAGTGCCCCCGAGCCCATGACGGATTTTGCCGAGCAGTATCATAACGATGGCGGGAGCGCCACCGGGGACTACTGCTTCATCGCCACGGTCGTGTTTGGTTCCAAGGACCATCCGGCGGTGCAGATCCTGCGCATCTTCCGCGATGACATCCTCCTCACCAACTCAATGGGCCGCGAGTTTGTGGCCTGGTATTATCAGAATGGCAGAGGCCTGGCCTCCATGATTGAGGGGCGCCCCTTCCTGGGATTCATGGTGAAGCTGCTCCTCCTGCCCCTGGTGGTGCTGGCCGTACTGCTCATTGTCACACCGTGGTGGGGATTCCTCCTCTTCGGCCTCTTTATATGGGTCCTTTACAAGAGAACCTGGCTCTCCTCTCTTCTCTTGAAAGCGAGCATGAAGCATGCTGCATAGGCTATCTCTTATAGTAATTCTGCTGGCGATTCTCCTTCCGTCAACCGCCATGGCCACCAACGACAACGAATCGCCCTCCTCGTGGTTTCTGGAGCTAAAGGGCGGGCCCTTCGTGCCCAACGTCGATGACGAATTCTCCGGAGCCTCCCCCTTCAAGAGCATCTTCGGTGACAAGCACTCCATCATGTTCAAGATGCAGATGGACTTTTTGTTCTACAAAGGGTTCGGGTCCCTGGGGATTGGTGCCGACCTCGGGTTTTATCGCATTGTGGGGAACGCCCTGGCGGATGATGGTACCAAGAGTGCCGACGAGACGGCGCTGATCCTCCTGCCCATCGGGGTGAAGCTCTCCTATCGCTTTGATTATCTGGCCAAGGAGTACAACATCCCCCTGGTGCCCTATGTCAAAGGCGGGCTCAACTACGTCCTGTGGTGGATAACCGAGGGCGACGGCAGCATCGCCTCCTGGGGCGAGGGGCAGACCGGGGGCAACGCCTCGGGAGCCACCTACGGCTTTGAATTTTCCGTGGGCCTCGCCATCCTGCTGGACTTCTTCGATCCCCAGTCGGCCCGGTCCCTGGATCAGGAGACAGGCATCAACAACTCCTATATTTTCGGGGAATATGTCTGGTCGTTCAACGACAACTTTGGCGGCGGGAACGCCCTCATGGTTGGCGGAAACTACTGGCTGGTCGGCCTGGGAATCCAGTTCTGAGTTATGCAGGGGGTACTCCTCACCGTTGCCTATGACGGCACCGATTACGCAGGGTTTCAGTTTCAGGAG
>JAHJLU010000803.1 GCA_018821745.1 Myxococcota bacterium
ACCACAGCAGTGGCCATCTCTCCCGACGGCGTCACCCTCTATGTCGCTACATACAACGACTCGGAAGCCACTCCTACTGCCACGTTATTTGCATTGAGCACCAAGGATCACCAGAATATCAGGCAGGCCACTGTTCCAAGCCAGGGCCCCATCGAGCACATTGTGTTCAATCCAAAGGGAAACCTGGCAGTCCTCTACTCCAATAGCGGGGCCCACGTGCATTTTCTGAATATTCCCGCATACATGGAGAGCCAGAACAACCTCGACGCCTTCACCAAGGTGCCCATCCCCACTCCCCTCGATGTAGAGTGGACTTCGGACAACACCATTGCGGTCCTCCAATCCCTCCCTTACACCTACGAGACCTGCACCGCTCAGCCAGACTCATCCATTCAAATGATAGATGTCCCGGATGATCTCAATGCGGACACCAACCTGTCCGTTGCCCTCTCCATTATCCTGACAAAATACACCTCATCCATCGCCGCTGATCCCGCTACAGGTCGTCTCTTCATGTCACACCCCTGCACTACAGAGGTATCGTTGAACATGGCCGGCGCCTCCGAGGTGACACCACTCCTGGATTACAACCAGCTCTCTCCCTGCCAGCGCCCCGTGCAGCTGCTGGCGGGAAAAACCTATCTCTACTCCACCTGCCACACCATGGAAGACACCATCAGCCCTACCTGGTCTCCCGCCAAGCTGGTGATCCAGCGGATATCACTGGCCACACCCACCAACGACAGTCTCATAAGGCCACTCATCCTCCCCTATTCCCGCGAGGCTTTCCTCTTTGACGCGGAGATCCCCCCCCACGGGTCCTATCTCCAACTGCTTCAGGAGCCCTCTTCGGTGCTCCCCCTGCAGTTGAACCTTGCCGTAGATGGCGACAAAATTGCGCTCCTGGCTGAGGGGTATTATGCGTCGCAGTCAATCAATATCGTCGACGGCCCCACGATCAACCCAACCCAGCGGAAGAGCCGCTCCCTGGTGATTATCGATCCCTCCTCGGTCTCTATTACCCACCGTTTCAGAGCCGCGTGCTACAAGGTCGACAATATGTTCGATTATGATCTTCCATTGGGTGGACTCGACGGGAATGATTGCGCACCCATGGAAAATTTGGAAACGCCTGACAATGAGTTCCTCCCCTTGAGCATTGCGGCCGTGTTTGGAAAATAACCTATGAGTTTTGCCATCGTTTTCACACTTCTCTGTAGTCTCACGCCCCAGGCGAGCCGGGTAAAAGTCGCGGTCATTGAGTATCGCACCGGCGTCTCTGAACAATCGGATCTGAGTGGGCGGGTGGTAAGCCTGCTTCAGGCCCGCAGCAACCTCGACATCATCACCGCCAACGATGGTCGCCGCATGCTGGGAGCCGGGTTTGATCTCATGATCTCCAAGTGCAAGGCAAGTCCCTACTGCCTCTCCCGCTTGGGCCAGAAACTGAAAGCCCATGAAGTCCTCCTGATTGCCCTCACCGAATTTGGCAACGTTATCATCAGCATGAACCGCATTGTTGTGCACGATTCCGTCTCTAAGGGCTCCGCGGATCTCGATGTCCAGCCTGGAGGGCGCGTCACCAAAATTCAGATTTACAAAATGCTCCGCAAGATCTTTCCCCGAAGCTACTTCAAGCAGTGGGGAAATTTAAAAATCCGCTCCAATATCTCCGGGGCTGGCGTTTTTCTCAACAAAAAATCCTACGGGTCGACTCCCCTGAAGCCGCTTCGGCTCCCCGCTCCCAACAAATATCGTATCCGCGTAACAAAGACAGGGTACGTCCCCTTCACCGCGGCAATAGACCTCACCCCCCGAGCAAATCTCTCCATTGATGCAACCCTCAATCCCCTGGTGGTCTCCAACAAGAAGACCGCGTGGTACAAGAAATGGTGGGTCTGGACTGCGGTGGGTGTTGTTGTGGTAACCTCTGCAACGGTCACCTATATGATGACCCGTCCCCCGTCATCGGTCCCGCTCACTCTGGAAATCCACTAAAACATCTGTTGCTTCGGGATGGAGTGGGGAAGAGCGCTAAAGTCCCATCTCTTCCTTGATATCCTCCACCATGTGCTCCATATAGCACTGCGCCGAATGGAGCGACGCATCCCGTTCAAGAATAACAACCAGATAATAGTCAGAAAACAGGCTCTGGATGATAATCTTCTGTTTCTCAGTCTGGATGAGAATCTCTTTGGCATTTTTCACGGTAGGCTTATCAAACCCATACTTGAACATCCGCCACATGAGTCCCCACTGCGCAGCATTTATCATGAGTTCCTGCTCTTCAATATGCCCGAAATAATCAACAGTCTCTCCGTCCCAATCCTGAATAACAGCCCCCAGGCAACCGGAAACAGCGCCTATCATTTCGGAGAGAAATTCCGCAAACCGTGAAGGCACTAGCGAATACTCCTTGCCGTTATTGACGCTGAATATTTTTTCCGGAGCCCTGCCATCCATGCTGAAAATGCACGGGTTCTGAAGGAAAGCGATAATTTTTCTCTGAGCTTGTCTTTAATTTCTTCAAAAGAGTTATTCTGGGCCGGGTACCGTTTTTTGTAGAACACCCAGTGAATTCCGTGACGCGTACGGAAGGGAGGAGATGTCTCATGTTCCGACGGGATGGCAAAAAGGGCTTCCTTGAATTTTTTATCGTAGGCGAGCCCTGACCGGTAGAAATTTTCCTCCCACTTCATTGAGATGGGATCAAACCGGTTTTCAAAGTCGACCTCATAATAACTGTTCTGGACAAGCCACGCACTCTGTTGAAATGACTCTGGGGATTTCACCGGTTGAAGGTCATACCAGGATTTGACCAGGGAGAACATACTGGTGACGGAACTGACCACATCTTTGGAAACCAGACTTTTCTTCTTGACGATCAACTGCAGGGGGCGGCGCCACTCACTATGGGCGAAGAGGAACTTGAAGCTGCCAAAACTCTTGGAAAAGGCAGGGGCCTGGATCTCTTTGTAGACATTCCTCAAGGAATCATCGCTGATGGATTCCGGAGTATTTTTTCGTTCAAAATCCTTCTCGATGAGGTGGTAAACGGCAGTTGATTTGTACAGTGAGTCCTTCTCTTTCCTGGAACTCTCCCCGAGGGCAGCCTGAAAAACCAGCTCCTCCTCAATGAGCGTGGACAGCGCTGTGCGCTGATCCATGTTTGCCTTGGCCATCTGCCGCCGTACCTGATCCAATGAGATGGGGACCCCGTTCACAAGAGCGACCGAGTCCTTTTGGTGGCTCTGAATGGGCCTGAGTAAACTGAGGGGTTCCCAGAGTGATGGACCAGAGACAGGGGCGGGGGCAGTGACCGGCGCCTTCCGCCGACAACCTGAAGCGGGCAGCAGGACACTGAGAAAAAAGAAGAACAGCAGGCAATAGCGCCCTCTTCCGGCAGTGTCAGAACAGGTGTACATAGATTCATCCTTCCATTTTCAGGACAATAGCCTATTTTTCACCCGATTTGAAGCAGAACACAACCTGTGAATCACACCCGTTTCATGGGGAGACGAGATGGTGATTTCCCTGGGGACAGTACGGGACAAGCGGACAGTCATGGCACCGGGGATTTCGAGCGACGCATACCTTGCGGCCATGGGCGATCAGGCGATGTGAAATCCCTATCCACTCAGACC
>JAHJLU010000072.1 GCA_018821745.1 Myxococcota bacterium
AACTGGAATATCTGAACCAGGAGGTGCTGCGAAAGGTCAGCGGCGCCTTGTTCAATGACCTCCGCATGGAGCTTGAAGAGAAAAACTCACTGGTGAAGAAGCTCAGCCTCGAGATGGAGAAGGTTATCGATCTCAACTCGAGACTGAGAACCAACTTTTATCAGACTATCATGTCTCTTGCCGCCGCCCTCGAGGCGCGGGATGAATACACCCATGGCCATTCTGAGCGCGTGGACTACTTCAGTATCCTCATCGCCAAAGAGCTGCAGTCCAATGGCCATGCGAAAATGATTGATGATGAATTTCTGTATAACCTCGATATAGAAGCGAAACTCCATGATGTGGGGAAAATTGCCATCCCCGACGCGGTCCTCAACAAGGCGGGGAAATTGACCGATGAAGAGTTCCTGCTGATCAAGACCCACCCGGTCCAGAGCGCGGTCATTGTAGAACCACTCCACGATATGGCCGAGTCTGCCGCCGTTATCCGCCACCACCATGAACGCTACGATGGCAGAGGCTATCCCTCGGGGCTCGTGGGGGAACAGATCCCGCTCAGAGCCAGAATTATTGCCGTTGCCGACTCCTACGACGCAATGACCTCCGATCGCCCCTACAGAAAAGGGATGCCCCAGGAGGCGGCCATTGCCGAGCTGGTAAAATATACGGGGACCCAGTTCGATCCAATCATGACCGAAGCATTCTTCGCTGCGCTGAAGAAGCTGCCCTGACCACCAGAGGATATGTCATGACCGAATTTTCCCTCCCCGAACCCCTCCCCATTCTCATGGTCGTCGATGACGAAGCCCTGCTCCGGGCAGCCGTCTCACGGGCCACACGGCGTGATTACGACGTAGTGGAAGCGGCCTCGGCTATTGAGGCGCTGGAACACCTGAGAAATGGCATAATCCCAAGGATCCTGCTGGTGGATATGTTCATGCCCCAGATGAACGGCATCGATTTTTTTGTGGAGTCCATGAGCCTTTGTCCCGGTGCCAAAAGAATCCTCATGACGGGGATGGCCGATCTCGACATTGTCATCGACGCCATCAACAGCGGTCACGTACACTATTTTATAAAAAAGCCTTTCTCTCTCAAAGAATTGTCTACAATCCTCGACCAGATGAATAAGCTCGATAACCTGGAAAAGAAAAACGAGTTACTGTATCTTGAGCTAAAATACTCCAATAAATCTCTGCTCAAAGCCAATAAAGAGCTGGAGGAGCACAAGGAATTGCTGCGTCAGAGCCTCGATGAGCGCAGCCGCGAGCTGCTTCTGCTGGTCAGAGAGCTCGAGGGGGCCAACGCCGAACTCAGGCGACGTGCCATCCGGGACGGCCTCACGGGACTGTATAATCACGTCAATATCAAACAGCGTCTGGAAGAGGAGATTGCACGCTCGAGGCGGTATGAATCTCCCCTCAGCGTCCTCTTCATGGATATCGATCATTTCAAACTTTACAACGACAGGCTCGGGCATGAGGTGGGCGATACCGTCCTGTGTGCCGTTGCCACCTTCCTGCTGAACGGCTCGGAGCATGTATCACCGTCCCGCAAATCGGACATTATCGGCAGATACGGGGGGGAGGAGTTCGTGATGATTTTACCGGAGACAGCCATGGAGGGGGCTTATATCAGGGCTGAGCGGTTGCGCACGGGGATCATGCACATTAACGTCCCCGGCGCATCGGAACAACCCCTGGGGTTTCTCTCGGTTTCCATCGGAGTCGCCTCATACCCGGACAACGGGACAACCATGCAGGAAATGCTGAAGTCCGCTGATGATGCCCTCTATGAAGCAAAAGATGGGGGGAGAAACTGTGTAAAACGGGCAAACAAGATTACCTGAGACAGGTTTGCCCTATTTCGTCTTGTGCCAGTACTGGGTACGGTATAAGAACGCGATATACCCCCGCACCTTCAGCTTGTTTCCCGTGAGCCACATTTTGCAGGTGTAGGTTTTTCCATTGTCAGGGTCGAGAATAGTCCCCCCGGAATAGACATCGCCATTGTTTTTCATTCCCCATAAAATACCCAGCCCTTTGAGGGGCTTGTTTTTTTTATCTCCCTTGCATTTCTCGCAGCGTGCGTTGGCGTCCTCGCCGAAGACCTTGACGATCTTTGCATATATCACACCCTTCTTCTCATAAATCTCGACAATGGAGAGGGCCTTCTTGGTCTTGTCATCGATGGTTTTGTATCGGCCGACGATGGGGTCCGCCTTCTTTGCAGTCCGGGGATTCACCACCCGTTTGGCAGATGAGGCGGTGGATGTCCAGACTGTCTGGGCAGGAACCAGTAAACACAGGGACAAAAATATCGCTTTCAATTTCATCAGATGCTCCTTGGAGTAATCCACCCTGGGTGGACAGTTTGGGATGCTTCGCTTTGGCAACGGGTTGTCAGGTCGCATTTTAGGTGGGGCGATGACCGGTGTCCAGTGGAAAAGTCTCCCATGGCATAGCCCACCGGAACAAACCATTACCCATCAGTTTTTTCCTGGTATCCCTGACACTAATTCCCTGTTGTTTTGGTAAATTGGGCCAGGACGGCAGCCAATTCCTCTTTCGTGAGCGGTTTTGCGATATAGCCATTCATCCCCGCGGCAAAACACTGCTCCCGGTCCTCGGGAAAGGCGTGGGCGGTAAGCGCAACGACCGGGACGGGGTCCAGGCCTTCCATTTCCTCCCTGGCCCTGATTTGCCGCGTGGCCTCATAGCCATCCATCTGGGGCATCTGACAGTCCATCAGGATCAGATCAAACTGCTGTTCAAAGCGCCGGGCGAGCGCATCAACCCCCGTCACCACCACATGGGCGGCAATCCCGAAGTATTCCAGCATCTTGAGCACAACAACCTGATTGACCCGGTTGTCCTCGGCGAGCAACACATTTCCCGAATATTGGACCGGAACGTATGCAGGCCTGTAATTTTTACTCTCTCCCCCAATCTGTTCAAAAAGCTGCTCCAGTTGTCTTGGCCCCACAGGTTTTTGCAAATAATAATCCATTCCCTCCACCGGGTCAGTATCCTTTGCGGGTCGCAACCCTATGACACTGACCGCTGACAACAGGCCGTCCACCCACTGTATCAACCCGCCACTTCCTGCAACAGTATAATCCACAATGAGCACGGTGGACTTGCCAGGAACAGAGATCTCCAACTCTTCCATGGAAAAGACATGCCTCACATCATGCCCCATTGTATGAAGAGAGTGCGCCAGGGAAGCTCTCACCTTTTCATGACCGATAAACAATATCACCTTGTATTTGGCCTTCCCGTTAAAATCGCGGAGGGATTCACCCAAGCCTTCTCTGCCCGTGAGCACCCCTGATGAGGGAAGCGTAAACCAGAACAAGGAACCCTCTCCCTCCTGGGATTCAAACCCGATCTCCCCCCCCATAAGGGTCACCAAATGCTTGCAAATGGCGAGGCCAAGACCTGTACCCCCTTTCTGTCGAGTCACACTGCCATCTGCCTGGGAGAAAGATTCAAAGAGCCCCGCCCCCTGCTCGGGGGAGATCCCACACCCCGTGTCGGAGACCTGTACCCGCAGCTCGCCCGAATCACCCACCTGCTCCATCTCCATAGTGACGTCCCCCGAATCGGTGAATTTCACTGCATTGCTCACAAGATTGCCCAGGATCTGACGAAACCGGGTGGAATCACCAATAATGACGGGAGGGCTGCTCGAGTGGACGAAAAGCACCAGCTCGATGCCCATCTCATCGGCCTTGCCGGAGAACAGGGAGGCGACCTCCTCCAGAATTTCCGCCGGGCTGAACGCCTCGGAGACGAGGTGAAGCCGGCCCGCCTCTATCTTTGAAAAATCTAGAATATCATTGAGTATTGCCAACAGCGAGAGCGCAGATGCGTGGGCAGTCGCCACCATCTGTTGTTGCTCAGAATGCAACGGGGTATCGGAAACGAGCTGCAGCATTCCCAGCACACCGTTCAGAGGTGTCCTGATTTCATGGCTCATGTTTGCCAAAAACCGTGACTTGGCATTATTGGCGGCCATTGCATCATCTCTGGCTACCTGGAGCGATTTTTCCGCCTCCTCCAGGGACTCAAGCATGGAATTGATACGCCTGGAGAGGTTGGCAAGCTCATCCCCTCCACTGAGCGAAGGGACCCTCCCGGCGGCACCCCGGGAAAAGGCGACCCTCTGGATCCCCTTGTTGAGGCGAGAGATCCGTTTGAGAACGGAAAACTCCATGAACAACAAGCTGAATGCCAAAAACAGCACCCCGATGAACACCATGGAGAAGAAGAGAAATCTCCTGGTCTTGAGCCCCTGGTGGTGGAGCTCCCGATCCAGCTTCGCAGAGAAAATCAGGCTTGGCCTTCCCCTGTAGTCCCGAACCGCGACGTACCCAAGAAGGCGGTTCTCGCCATTCATCTTGAGGAGGATTGGTTTTTTCAGGAGCGCGGACCGCAAGGCGCCGCTATCCTTCCACCGGTGAAGGGAAATTTTGAGTCGGGTTGTCTCCTCAAAGCGCCTCAGGACTCGCTCGGTGATCTCGCGGGCCATCAGCAGCCTGCCCGCGGGAGGCCCCCTGCCGCTGGTGGTCAGGATCGGTCTCGAGGCGAACTCCATTGCTATCCCGTCAACAACAATAACGCCTTTTATCTCTCGGGAAAGATCATCCCCGGGGAAAAGATCTCCTCCCCGTGAGACCAGGGGTAAAAGAGAGGGGAGGATGGGGATCAATTTCCTGTTGATGATGTCATATCGCTGGGCATAAATAACATGCCCATTGACATCCGTGAAGATGATCGTGTTTATCCGAAGTCGATTGTAGGTAGTGTTTTCATTGATGTTTTCTTTAACAAACGTGGGATTCTTTCCCAGCGCAAACTGATAGGGGTCATCCCACTCCGCCCAATCCGAGGAGGTCCCTTCCAACTGTTCAATGTCCTTCTTCAGGAGGGAAAATATCCGCTCCATGTTGGTGACCCCGGAACGATGCTCCAACTGCTCAAACTGCTTCATGAGCGTGGAACCCCACACCCGGTACTGCACAAAATAGAGCGCCAACAACCCCAGAACAATAAAGGCAAACACCTTCAGGCGCATGCTCGAATACATTGCTGAAGGCCTTGGGGAAGATTGCGTTTGGATTGTCGTCTTCATAACCTTGGATGTCCCGGGTTACCCTGGTCAGGAGTCCAGACTGCTGTTTCGCGGCTTACAGGAGCATAGAGGAATTTTTCTGACCATGGAAGAAAAACCTCCCTGATGCTTCTTTTGGAGAAATTGAAGGGGGGCCATTTGTACGATGTGACCAGGGGGCAGGGTGCGCTATATTTTCTGCAACATGGTGGATGCGATTCGCTTCGTTCATCCACCCTTCGCCTGCCAAAGGAGGACGCATGTTTTATAAATCAGGTCACCTGTTCCTGGCACTGTGCCTCGTCGGGATTTTCGGTTGTGAACCGGGAAACCTGAATGACAACGACATGGATCAATTCTACGACCAGGTTGATCATGAGCGTCCACCCAGTGCTTCAGAACCTATAACCTCCAATAAGCTCTATTATTTTGAGTCCAAAACCCAGGTAATCAACTTCGTTGAAGCCGAGCTGGGGATCACCTGGGAATGGAGCGACAACCCCTCCAACCTGGTGGTTGTACGCAAGGCCGGCTCCGGGTACAAGCCGGGAGCCGAGGAACAGGCCTACGACGATCTGTTCATTGTTGTGGACCGCGACACCGATACCATCCATCATTTCTCTCGCGGAAGCGCGGAGGGGACGATTGTCGCCTCCCGGAAATCCCAATATGGATACACCAATTACCGGGATCCACACACGGGAAACTACGAGACACCCGCCCTCTCACCGGGTCAGTATCGTTTCAAGGTTGACTACCACAAGGGCCAGTACAAGGCGTTGTGGGTCTACAACTGGAACTACGACCGACTCGGGCTGCCCACCCAGCGCCTTGCTGGAAACGATGGAGATTACTATGTGGGCGGCGTGAATGTCCATAAAGGCGGGGACACCTGGAATTACTCCGTGGGATGCCTGACACAGCATTACTCCTACTGGGACGAATTCATCAGCCATTTCGATATGGGCAAATGGGGCAGGGTCTATGTTGTGGGCGATTATAACGGCTCTTTCCAGGAGCCCAGTGTCCTCACACCCGAGCAGTTCAGCGTCTCCGCACCATCGGGGACACAGGTGGGAACCACTGTCACCTTCAGTGGCCCCTGTACCGGGGGCATCTACAGTATGCGCCTCGATGTAGATGGCCATGAAATCTGCCGGCAGGCGACTCCAGGAACCACATGGACTTGTGACTACGCCTTCAACACCGCCGGTCAGGGGCGCCTGGTCGTTGCTTACGCGTTTGGGGACGCCGGCCAGCTCAAGGGCACAGCCCAGACCACCATCACCGTGGTGGACTCAACAGGAGATGTCACCATCAGTTCCGATGATCCGGTCATCATTGAAGGGGAGACGGCTCATTTTTCCGGATTCGCCAACAACCTGGCAGGGGGCAGAGTCGCCGTGGACGTTGACGGCACCGAAATCTATTCTCAGGCCATCAACAGCGCCTCCCAGCCCTTTACCTTCACCTATGCCTTCACAAGCTACGGTTCCGGCCGGGTGCTGAGAATCATCGGCTACAACGCCAGCGGTAATCAGATCGCTCAGGCTACCCAGAACATCGACGTCCAGGCTGCCTCGGCCATTCTCATGACAGTCGCCGTCCCCGATCCCCTTATCGTCGGGTCCCGGGTGACCTTCTCGGGGATCGCGCGCAATATTCACGCCATCGGCGCCACGGTGGACGGATACTCCATAGGCACGGTGAATGTGGAAGCGAGCGATCGCTACTACCTTGCCTACACCTTCGCCAACTCGGGGCAGAATAGAACCCTGTTGATCACAGGATACGACGCCAATGGCGACGCCATCCCCGGAGCCCAGCTCACCCGCACCATCACCGTCCTCCCCTGACCAAACAGATAGCTATTTCATTGAAATAACAGGGGGCGTTGGGCACATTAGACCTGTGCCAGAACTTCCCTGACTTTTTGGAGCAGGCTCACGGCGGTGAAGGGCTTGGCGAGAAACCCCGGGCTGTCCTTGGCGAAGTCTTCCATGAGGTGGGGCATTGAGTACCCACTCACGTAGAGGACCCTGATCCCCGGGCTCCGTGTGGTTATCTCGTTTGCAAGCGCCTCCCCGTCAATTCCCGGCATGCGGATATCCGTGAGAAGCAGATGCACCGGCAGCTCGATACTGTCCCATTGGGCCATGAGTTCGTTTCCGCTTTCAAAGGGCAACACCCTGTAGCCGGCGCCTTCCAAAATACGCTGTGTCAGACCCCGGACCATCTCCTCATCTTCAACGAGCAAAATTGTCTCATGTCCGTCGAGCGCCTTGATAGTTGAGTCAGACCCGGTCCTCTGCTCGGAAAAATTAACCTGGGGCAGATAAATGGTGAAGGTCGTCCCTTCGCCAACAGTGGAGGCCACATCGATGAAACCCTTGGCCTGGGTCACAATACCATACACCGTGGAGAGCCCGAGTCCCGTCCCCTTTTTGGAAGACCGGGTCGTGAAGAAGGGTTCAAAAATATGACCCATCACATTCACATCCATCCCTACCCCCGTGTCTGCCACAGAGAGCACCACATATTCCCCCGCCGGGATACTGCACCGGGTACCCATGAAATCCTCGGCCAGGGCAACAGCGGTAGTATTGATGGAGACGCTGCCTCCCTCGGGCATGGCGTGGGACGCGTTCACCAGCAGATTCATCAGAATCTGATCCATGTGTCCCTCATCCATATAGACGAAGCACTTCTCATCCCCCCCCCTGACAATGAGTTGGATATTATCTCCCATGAGCCTGTTCAGCATTTTCCCCGACCGCTCAACCGCCTGGGCCAGATCGATGACACTGGGTGTGGCGG
>JAHJLU010000804.1 GCA_018821745.1 Myxococcota bacterium
AACACCTCCCGGGAGCTGCCTCCCGGGAGAGGACCAGGTGCACTTTGAAAAATTCTCCGCCGCCACCTATGAGGAGGACTCGGGGAACTCCGAAGAAAAAGATGGGGATGTGGAGATAAACCCCCCCATGTGGTTTCGGTATCAGACAGTAAAAGTACACCGCGTGGATTATGGAGAGTTTCATCTCATTTCCCTGGAACTCGATACACTGGAACAGGATTTCTCCGTTCCGGGCCCCTACGGGCACTGAGGCAGGTACTTCCTTGTGGCGAGCCTTCACTGCCCTTATTATTTTGTGTTTCCCAGCTTTTTCAGTCGCCGCTCCGCCTGAAGGGGACCAGCCCGCCACGTCAGTTGGATCAAAAAAACCGGACAAAAAGGAGACGGCCAGCAGGTCGGGTAAACCGCCTGGTGTGACCGTTGAAAAAGCAAAAGTGCCCGCGGACCCGGTGGTCACAATGAAAAAACCCGCATCGGTTGTGCCCCCAAAGAATACCGAACCTGTCCCTACGATACGCATTGTGGTGAAGGGAAAACGCAGGCGGTCCCGGGACCGGACCCAGGACACCACCACCATTAAAGGAAAAAAGCTGCGGGAGAGCACCAGCGCTTCACTGGTGGAGTCTCTCTCCCACGAATCGGGAGATATTTATGTCACCTCCAAGGGGGTTGGGATCCACGGGGTCGCCTCCGGTGCCACAGGGGGGATTTATATTCGCGGTCTGGGGGGATTTCCCAATTCCCAGATTCTCATGGTGGAGGATGGATACCCCGACTTTCAGGGGATCTTCGGTCACCCCGTGCCCGACGCCTATGTGCCCTTCCTTATTGACCGCGTGATCATCATCAAGGGCGGGGACAGCGTCCTCTACGGCACCAACGCCATGGGGGGGGTCATCGACATCAGGAGCCGATGGCTCAAGCGACCGGGTCTCGAGATTATCACCGACACCGCAACAGGTTCCTACTCCACCATGAAGACAGGGATCTCCATGCTCTGGAGGAGAGGTATCTGGGACCTGGCCTCGGCGGTCAATATGTTTGAGACCGATGGTCACCGCCAGGGAGCGGGGGGGAGCCGGATGGTGGCTCAGGCAGCGGCCAGGGCGCGAGCCGAGGAGAACCTCTCGGTGACGCTTCGGGGCAGAGCCATGCACATCCAAGGGGCTGATCCCGGACCCGTGACTCACCCGACCCCCGACAACTGGTACGATGTGTGGCGGTTTTCACTGGCCGGAAATGTACGCTACACGCCGGGAAAGCTGGCCATCACGTTTATCCCCTATGTCAACTTTGGTCAGCACAAACTCTACGACGGGTTCCTCTCCCACGATTACGTGGGGGGGACCAAACTGGAATCTCTCCTGAAGATCGGACGCTCCGTCAGGATTACGGGCGGCATCAGCGCAGAGGTGGTGGACGGAACGGTGGAGAACCGCATCACAGGAGAGTATCAGGATCTCCATGCCCGCTTCAGTCCAGCAGTGTATGCCCAGGCTGCGGTCAAACCCATGAAGAAGATGGAAGTAGTCGCCGGCGCCCGCCTTCTTCACGATGAAGGTGAGGGACTCATTTTCCTGTACAAGGGAGGGTTCAACTGGCGTCTGGGGAAATACTTCAGCGCCTACAGCAACATCACCAGAAACTTCAGGCAGCCGACCCTTCGGGAGCTCTATCTGCCCTATCCCGTCGCCAACCCTGACTTAAAACCGGAGTACTCCATCAACTGGAGCGGTTCGCTGGCCTTCACCCACCCCTGGCTGGAGATTACCGCCACGGCCTACAGGACCAGCGCCCGCAACCTCATCAAGTACTTCGGCTCCTGGCCCACGGCCGAGGTGGTCAACGTGGACAATTACCGGGTCTGGGGTGTCGAGGGCAAGCTTCGTGTGAACAAGGCCGGGATGTTTTCCCCATACATTATGGGGAATTGGCAGGACGTGGGGCGATATACCAGGCAGAACCCCGACGCGAAAGTGGATTTTGGTCTGGATTTTCGCTGGCGCAGGGGAGGCGACCGGTTGACCGCCACTCTGAGCGGGCAGTATATCCATGGCCTCTTCATGCAGAACTACAACCGGGACCCCATCGCCGATGTCTTCTACCTGGATTTCACCATCCGCTATGCGTACCGGACAAAAAAATACACCCTCGAGCCCTATCTCAACGTGAGAAATATCCTCGACACGCGGTACGCCTTTGTAGAAGATTACACCATGCCCGGGTTTAACTTCCTTGCGGGAGTCAGGATCAGGTTGTAAGTCATGAAGCAGCTTCCCATCAGAGATCTGGCCATCTGCAGCCTGTTCGGTGCCGCCGCGTGGCTGTTGCCGCTGTTTTTCCACCTTATTCAACTGGGGAGCCTCTTTATGCCAATGTATCTGCCCCTCATGGTCCTTCCATTTATGGTGGGACCCCGGGGCGCAACGCTCACGGCATTTTTGGTCCCCCTCCTCAGTGGCGCGGTGACGGGGATGCCCCCGTTCTTTCCCCCCGTTGCGGTCTTCATGTCCCTGGAGCTCGCGGTCATGGCCTTTATTATTGCGAGCGTCTCCCAGCGCTGGAAAAGTCTGCATCCTCTGTGGGTGCTCATTCCCACGCTGCTTCTTGGGAGAGTTCTCCATGTGGGGATGGTCATGATCTTTTCAAAGATAGTGGATCTCCCTGCCCGCTATATGGCGGCCATGTCCCTCTTGAGCGGCTGGCCCGGGGTTATCCTCATGGTAGTGGTTATCCCCCTCATAGTCGCGCTGGAGCGCAGGATGCACGAACATCGAGAGGTTGAGGAGTGAGAAAAAATGAAACATAACGACCTGGAAAAATGGCGCCGCTTTTTCGACGAACTGGCTCCCCGCTGGGACAACCAGGAAGATCTTGTTCTTGTGAGGCAGAAGCTCCAGAACGGCTTCAAAGAGATGGGAGTCAGCCCCCATGAGAATATTCTGGATGTGGGCTGTGGCACGGGAAATCTCACCCTCTCCGTGTTGCCCCTCCTGGGTGAACAGGGCCGTGTGACCGCGGTGGATATCTCTCCGGTGATGATCCGTATGGCGCAAGAAAAAATCAGCGACAGCCGTGTGACCCTCATGGTGGAGAGTTCCCATGCCCTTCCCATCCCCTCCTCCTCCTTTCACCGAATTTTTTGCCTCCACGTCTGGCCCCACCTGGGGGACTATCACTCCCATCTGCGGGAGTTTAACCGGTTGCTCAAGGAGGGTGGTGTGGTGCATGTGTGGCATCTGGTCTCCCGGGACACCATCAACGCTATTCATGGTGGGGCGGGGGAGGGTGTGAAGCACGATGTTCTCGCGCCCGCTGAGGAGACCGCCGCGCTGTTTATGGAGCACGGGTTCACCGTGGAGCGCATCATCGACGACGAGGAGCGCTACCTGGTCTGTGCCAGAAAGCCCGGGGAGTGACCCCATGGAGCAGCGCGAAGTCTCGGGAGAGAGCAGGGGTTTGATTCCGCCCCACCTCACGCTGCTGGGGCTTGTGTGCGCCATGATCGCCGTCCTCGTCTCCAGCCCCCTGACGCCCACGGGGATCTCCTGGATGATCCTGACCGTTCTGCTGTGGGCTCTGTTTTTTGGTACGGGCCTCAAGGATCTCCTCGTTTTCACCGGGGCACTTCTCCTGCTCTTTCTCCCCCTGTTTTTGATCACCTGGGGTGTCAAAATACTCTCTCTGCAAGGCTCCTTACCCGAACGGCTGTGGATCGCGGCGGCGGTGCCCGCCTCCCTGGTTTCCCGGGGCCTTATGCTCTCACTTCTCACGGTGACAACACTGAAAAGGTTGTCAGAGGCTGAACTGCACGAGGGTTTGTGTCGTGTCCCCGGCCCCCCGGTGCTGGCGGCGCTCATGACGGGGATAGTTTTTCAGATCAGGAGTCTCTCGGGTGAGACGACGCGGATGATGCAGTCCATCCGGGTGAGGGGTCACAAGAAGAGCGCCTTTTACTCCATGATCACCGCCCTTCCCACGGTGTGGCTGCCACGGGTGCTGTTTCGCTCCCACCGACTCTCCGACGCCATGACAGTGCGGGGTCTGGAGACCACTGCGGTCCCCTTCCAGCGCTACGGCTTCTCGCTGCGGGCGTTGTTAACAAGCGCGCTTTTTTTACTCTGGGCCTCGGTTTCCGTGGTCCTGCGGGTGATGCTGTGACCACTCCACTGCTCTCCATTGTTAATCTCTCTGTCCCCAAAAAAGGACGCGCCGAGCCTCTTTTGGACAAGGTCACCCTTTTCGTGGAAAAAGGGGAGCGGGTGGCCCTTGTGGGGCTCAATGGTTCAGGGAAAACCACCCTCCTCGGGAGTATCGCGGGTCTGTTCAGACATGAGGGTGAGATCCGGGTGGAGGGTGAGCTGCTCACCTCCAAATCCGCGGCCACAATCCGGGGAAAGCTGGGGTATCTGTTCAATGTTCCCGAAGACCAGCTCCTCTTCCCGCGGGTCCTGGATGATGTCGCCTACGGGCTCATCCGCGGGAAGGTCCCCCTGGCCCGGGCCCACGAAAAGGCCCTGGAGGTCCTGAAGACCCTGGGGATTGAACAGCTGGCCCACTGTACAGTTCACAACCTCTCCCACGGGCAAAAGCAGCGGGTGGCCCTGGCCGGTGCCCTGATCACCGGTGCCCCCCTGCTGCTGCTCGATGAGCCCTCCGCCGCCCTTGATCCCGTGGCGAAGATGCAGCTGGCCAAGGTCCTCAGGGGAATCACCCACGCGGGGATCCTGTGCGCCACCAATGATCTGGAGTTCGCCCGGGCCTTCTGCCACCGGTACATTTTCATTGAGGCGGGGAAGGTTGTGCCGGAGCTTGTGGATGAAGCCGCCATTTTGGCCCGGTGGGGACTGAGCGACGGAAGATCCCCGGTGTAAGGGGGTTGACTCCCTGACCAAAGCGGCTAAGTTTCAAAAGGACCGGGTCCCCCTTTTTCAAACATAATGCCCATGAAACCATCTGAATATTCTGTCTTAATAATCGCCTCCCTCGCCACGGCGCTTTGGGCGCTGACAGCACCCGGGTGCGGTTCCAGTGAGAAATCCGGGCAACCTGTGGAGGAAAAAGTTCCCTCCGCCGCTCCGAAAATCAATCCGGTGCCCGCGCTCCTCAGTTCCCCTCCCAAACCCCGAAACAACGCGGCTGTCACCGTGAAGAAGAGCCCTCCCGCGATTCCCCACACAAAAGTAAAGGGCGTCGGGAGTGTTCGGGAGAGAAAACAATTCACGATGCTGGCAGTGGGGGATCTCATGGCCCAGCCCCGACTCCTCACGGCCATGGAAGACGAGCCCCAAAACTGGTCCAGGGCCTTTGGCGATTTTGCGGTCTCCTTTGCCGGCGCCCGCGTTGCCTTTGGAAACCTGGAGACGCCTATTACTCACAGCGCCTGGAGTGATGCCGAGCGTAAAAAAAATCTGCTGGCCCCTGCGCCGGCCTTCATGGCCGGCCTTGATATGATCCGGGGTCTGAAGCAGACGGGGTTCACGGTGCTGAGTGTGGCCAACAACCACATCCTGGATCAGGGTCCACGGGGCCTCGCCCGCACCCTGGCCCTGCTGAAGGCAGAAAACCTCCATGCTATTGGCGCGGCCCCCGGGGGGGAATCTCCCCTCACCGTAATCGACACCGGAGGTTTTCGTGTGGGGTTTATGGCCTTTGCCGCCTTCACAAACGTGCGGCAGAAAACCTTCAAACTTTCGGATTATACCATAAACTTCATGAACGAGAACGAACCGTCAGAGGTCAAGCGGGCGGCGGCGCTGGTAAAAAAATACCGGGCCGGTGTTGATCTCCTGGTGGTCAGTGTGCACTGGGGGTGGGAGTTCAACAACTGGCCAACCGTACATCAGCGGCGGGCGGCGACGGCGCTCATGGAGGGTGGCGCCGATGTTATTCTGGGGCACCATCCCCATGTCCTGCAGGGCGCCGACTATTACAACACCAGGCGCGGGGTGAGGGGGTTTGTCATTTACAGCATGGGAAACGCCCTCTCGGCCATGGGGATCCACGATCTCTCCGATTATCGCAAGGAAGCGGCGGGACGCAATGACTCCGTGGTGCTGACCCTCACGGTGACCCACACAAAAGGCGGCGCGCCGCTGGTGGAGGCTTCTTATGCGCCGGCGTTCTCTCTGCCCTACAGGCAAAACAGCGAGCAGCGGTACGCCTATGTGGACCTTCGACAGGAGATTGAGCGGCGAAAGGCCGCCGGGACCTGCATGGTAAAAGCCCTCGACACCTGTGCCGCCCTCAATTACCGGCTTGAGGCAGTGGGAAAAATCTTCAAAAATCTCCCCCTCACCTCCCCGATCCCCTGAGCGTTCCCTTTGTGCCGATACCCGGCAAGATTACTTGTTAATACCCAAGGTCTTCTCCCACGAGAATGACCTTGATGCGATCCTTGACATGGGAGCGGCGGGTGATGACCGTGGAGGGGTCATGGTGTATCTCCCGGTAAAGAGTCATGGTTGCGGGATCGGGGGTGAAGATCTCCCGCTCCCCGGGCATGGTGTCAGGAAGGGAGGGCACAGGATAAGACTATTCACGCCCTTCCCTGAAATCTGCTCTGAAAGAGCGGTGGTGGTGCATGGAGCGCGCGACAATTCATCGAATGGGTGTATGATAGGGGTATGGATTCATGGAGGTGTTCATGGGCAGACTTTTGATTCTCCTGACAGGGCTTGTGCTCTTTGCGGGGTGTATGGACGAGGATTGTCCCAAGGGGCAGGTCTCCTTCGCCGGTGGATGTGTCGCGTGTAACGCCGATGATGACTGCAATTCCGGCCACTGCAGCCCCTCACACGACTGCGTGATGTGTCTGGAATCGGAGCACTGCCCCGGTGACGCGGTCTGTTCCGGGCAGTACACCTGTGTCGCCTGCAATAATGACGCTGACTGTTCCTATGGCTGGTGTGGCGATGAGGTGTGTCAGGGGTTGCTGGGGTTCGGGAGTGAGTGTGATCGCGACGCCCAGTGTGTCACGCTCAACTGCCACGAGGGTGTGTGTCTGGGGAATCCCGGCGAGGGTTGCCAGGACGCCCCTGAATGCGAGAGCGGGTTTTGCACCGACGGGGTGTGCTGTCTTGAGGCCTGTGATTCCCCCTGTGAACGCTGCTCTGCCACAGGGGAGTGCGAACCCGTGGCAGCGGGCCATGACAACGACTGCTGGTCATTCTGTGTCGACGGGGTGTGCCAGAAATGCCCCGAGGAGATGCGGGATACGGGAACGGCCTGTATGGACCTCCATGAGGCGCCCAATATTGCCGGCGCTCTCCCCTTCGTCATGTTCACCTTCAACGAATCGGAAGCGTGGTGTATCGATCGTGGCAAGCGCCTGTGCCTGGACACGGAGTGGACCTCCGTCTGCGAAGGTCCCGGGGGATTTTCATACGTCTACGGGGACACGCGGGTCCCCGGTGTCTGTAATGATGATGAGCTGTGGATCTCCTATAACCAGACCCTCCTCAGTCAGTGGCCCTACGGTGTCATCACCCCGCAGATTGAGACCCTTGAGGAGTTGATGGAGGTGGTGTCAGAGTATTCCACAAGCGCCGCGCAGTCTGCTGACCACGTCATGGATATCTATCAGGCTGAGCCCTCGGGCTCCAACACCGGGTGCGTCAACGAGTACATGGTGTTTGACCTCACGGGAAACGTGGAGGAGTGGACACGCAGGGCCGACGGGGGAACAACGGACTTCCACGGGAACCTCAAGGGTCGCTACTGGGCCGATACACGGACCTGCCAGAACAATATCATCACCCACGGCGACGGCTTTCGCTTTTACGAGATCGGCTTCCGCTGCTGCATGGATTACCCCGAAGACCAGTAGCAAAAATTGCCAGTTTCAACAATCGGGCGAGTTTGCTATTACTTGCAATATTGGCCATACGTCAAAGGAAGTGATTCCCCTTCTGTAATGAAGCTTCGCTGTTAGGATTGACCATTATGCGTAAAACGACAATACCGTTTGGTTGTGTAATAATAAGTGTAATGATTTTAGGAGGCTCTCTGAGGGCCAGTGCTGCTCCGCCTCACTATAAAAGTGATCCAGGGCATAACAGCAATGATTTTTCCCAATTGTCGCTGGGAGCAAGCCATACCTGTGGCGTTACATTTGATGGCTCCGTGTTATGTTGGGGAAATAATCTCAATGGACAGTTGGGCAACGGGAGCACCCTCTCAACCACCTCGCCATCTCCTGTATCGGGAGATATCTTTTTTGCCAGGGTCGCCGCCGGAGACACCTTCACCTGTGGGCTGAGTGACAATAACGAACTGTTCTGCTGGGGATTATACGTGGATTCGAGTGGTGTGGTTGTTGAAAATCATGAGCCACAATTACTCGACACAGAACTTGTTATCTCCAACGTGTCTTGTGGAAGTGTTCATTGCTGCGCCCTCACCGAGGAACACCAGGCATATTGCTGGGGACACAACAGCCATGGTCAGGCTGGTACAGGAGAGACATCCGCGCAGGAAGGCTTCACGCTCATTGAAGGGATGCAATTCAACACACTCCTGCCGGGTGGGAGACATACCTGCGGGATAGCAACGGACGGCGAAACATATTGCTGGGGGGCCAACAACTACGGCCAGCTCGGAAATGAGAGCACAGACGGGCAGTACTCTCCATCATTGGTTCTTTCAACGGTTTCGTTCCAAAAACTCGCTGCCGGAGAGAGCTATAATTGCGCTATCGATACCAACGGAGAGGTCTGGTGCTGGGGACTGGTCGATAATTCCACAGACCAACAGCTCTTTGTGGTTTCACCGGAGAAAGTATCCTTCCCCTCTGATTTAACGGTTTTTGTGGACGGGCGTATTCACGCCAGGGGACACGTGACCTGCGTCGAGGAATATGAAAGGTATTGTTGGGGACAAAACACCTACGGCCAGCTTGGCTGCGGAGATCGCATTGACCATTACACGTATCCCGTGCGTTGTCTCAACGAGTACTCTGACGCATTTAACCTCGTTGTGGGAGGCAACCACACCTGCGGGATCGGAGCACATTATGATGCATGGTGCTGGGGAAATAACAGCTCGGGACAACTTGGTGATGGGACAACGAAAGACAGCACAGAAGCGGTAATGGTCCAGCACATTTTATCGGACAGTGAAGATTGCAGCTGTGTCGCAGGAAGGAAGACCAGTATGAATCTGGTGCCGCTATTCCTATTGGGCCTTGGTGCCTTTTTCCTGTTCCGCCGAAGACGCCAAATGTACTGACCCCCCCTGGAATCCAAAGGATATAAACATTTGCCGAAGCCGCAGAGGGACCAGTCCGTCTGCAAACTGCCTAAAGGGGACCTGCAGACCTCTAATCATCCACCATTCGAGCAGCCACAGACAGACATCAGACCATAATAAACAACCAGTCGTTCACCAACATACGACTTCTCAAGTGTCCTTACATAACCAGTCAAGCACTCACATGCAACTGGTCGAGTATTCACACAAAACCAGTCGAGCACTCACATGCAACTGGCCGAGTATTCACACAGAATCAGTCGAGCATCACACACAAACGGTCGACTACCAATCAACAACCAGTCGAGCACTCACATGCAACTGGTCGAGTATTGACACAGGACCAGTCGAGCACCCGCATGCAACTGGTCGAGTATTGACACAGGACCAGTCGAGCACCACACACGAACGGTCGACAAACCAACAACAACCGGAGGAATATCCACGACCTTCCGTTCGACCCCCTTCCTCCCACTCGCCCACGAGGGCCAACACTCCGGCCCGCGCTTCGCCAAACATGGGGCTTTTGGGGGGACAGCCATCCGGACAGTGGCGACCTGTTCGCTCAGGAAGCGGAGCCCATGGAGCGCCACAACGTAGAGAAATCAAGCTGTCAACTGGGCAAAAGTGGGAAACAGCGCATTGGAACTCGGGAGGGGTCAGTGGAAGGTGAGGGTTCGGCCGACGCCGTGGCCGTAGCGCTCGGGGTTGTACATCTCTTCGGCATGCACGGGAGGGGCGGTGAAGGTTCCGCTGGTGTTCACCCGGGCGAGGTAGCGGTAGGTGTATGAACCGCCGGGGAGGGTGTCCATGAACCAGACCACCCGATCGTCGCGCAGCTCCCGGTGGTCGTAGCGGTCGGATTTTAAGAGATTTTGGGTATTCATGGTGGCGGAGCTGTTGATATAGGAGGTGTCGATGGACTCCATTCCCGCGGGGAGCGGATCATCAATGACCACAAAGTCACGTTTGGCCAGGGTCTTGACAGAGACGGTGACCAGCACCGTGTCCCCCGCAGAGAGCCTGGTGGCCTTGGGCAGGGGTTTTCCTCCGGCACTCAGGAGCGTAATGGTTTTGGAAACGGTAAACCCCTGGGATTTTGATTCTGTGGGTATCTTCGTGGGCGAGTACCGAAGCCGTGCATTGTAGTACAGGATTCCCGTGCCCTTTTTGGCGAAGGTGAGACTGGTGACGCCCCCGGTGAGGGTTCGATGGAGTTTTGACATGGGGAAGGTGAAGAGGGTGGGCTTTGTGGTGCGTCCCCTGAAAACCTGCTTCATGAGAAGATTGCGTCCGAGCCACACGCCGGCGGTGTAGTCGGGGAGAGCCTTCTCTTTGACCTTTGCATACTCCATCATGGCCAAAAGGCCCCAGCCCGCCTCCTGGGTGTTTCGGAACTGACCGCGCGGTCTCCCTCTGAGGAACCAGTTGACCATCCGTGTTACCAGGGGATGCTCCGGGGCTACCCTGAGCAGCGCCATGAGGACCATGGCCGTGGAGCGCCCGCTTGAGTCCATGTAGGAGTAGTAGCCCGGTGCGAAGCTTTCCTCCACGTATGCCATGTTGGCCTTCACCCTGAGGGATGCGGTGACCTCATTGATCATGGCCTTTTGGAGTTTTTTTCGTTCATCGTTCATGGGAAGCTCACCCAGCAGGCGAAGCACCAGGGCCCGGGA
>JAHJLU010000805.1 GCA_018821745.1 Myxococcota bacterium
CTCCGAGGGAGTCTGCGCTCAACGAGTCCACCTCCCTGTACAAGGCGCTCACCTACGCCTCCGACACCCTGGGGATCCCCCTGGAGATCCGGTGTGATCTGTCCGACCCCAAAGCGGTCAAGGTCACCTCTCCCGAGGTAGTCCTGCGGACCATATTCATGGCTCTGCTGATCAAGCCGTCACCACTGGAAAACGAGTATTTACTCAGCCTCAAATCCCAGGATGGTGAGCTCATCTGCAGCTTCGACTGGCCTGAAGGCATGGAGCTCTCCCAGCGTTTTATCTGGATCACCGAGATCCTTCCCCGCTACAACGCCTCGTTCAAAATCAAAAAGGGACGCGGCCGCTTCACCTTTAAAATTCAGTAGAGCAGCGAATCGGCGACCTGGTCAAACCAGTCTGCCCGGGGGACAGAGTCTTCTTCTAGCAGCGCGGACAGGTCTTTTCCCGCCTCGATGTACTCCCGATACCGGGGATCACCGCAGAGCAAATCAAAGGCAGGGACATCCCGAACAAACTCGTAGGCCTTCTCCCGCCACGCAAATTCGGTGGGCCAGAGCCTGGCCACGGTGGCGACGATCCGGAGCGCAAACTCCCAGGAACGGAAGCGGTCTCGGCTGGTGACGTGGATCTGGGCGCCACCACACACCTCCCCTGCCCACTTCTGGAAAGTGGGTTTGAAGACCAGGGGCCGCAACACCGCGCCGTCAACGTCCCCCAACTCTTTCACCAGTTGGTCACCGTTGACAAAGGGGGCGCCGAAAATTTCGAAGGGACGGGTGGTTCCGCGGCCCTCACTGAGGTTTGTCCCCTCCAGGAGGCACATACCAGGATACACCACCGCAGTGTCAAGGGTTGGCATGTTGGGTGAAGGGAGGATAAACGGCATGCCGCATTGGTCAAACCACAGGGAACGATCCCATCCCTGGACGGGGACTACGTGGAAGTCTGTGAGCGACAAACCCTCCTCAGCCCGAAGGAAAACCCCGACCAGCTCGGCGCCCGTCAAGGCGTGCCGCACCGGCACCGATCGATACCCGACAAAGGAGAAGAACCCCTCCTTGACAAGATTCCCTTCCATCGTCTCCCCTCCCAGGATATTCACCCGGTCGAGCATGAGGACCTTGCATCCCGCAGAGAGCGCCTGTCTTGCAGCCATGAGGGCGGTCCAGACATAGGTGTAATAACGACTCCCCACATCGCGGAGATCAATTACCAGCCACTTCAGATCCTGAAGGTGGGCAGCGTTTGGCGACAGAGACTCGACACTGTCACCATAAAGGCTGATAACCGGGAGGCCCCTGTAGGAGGAGGAGTGGACGCCCTCCATATCCTGAGCGGCACCAAACAGACCGTGCTCGGGACTGAAGATGCTGGTGAGGGGCAGTCCTGCCTGCAGCATCCCGTCGACCACATGGGTGAAATTCCGGTCACAGGAGGCCCCGTGGGCAAGTACCCCCATGGGTCCACCGTTGAGAAAGGCGCGGGGATCTGCCAAAAAGCGATCAATCCCTTCTGAGACTGTGGGCATTTTCAACCTCGAATTTTATGAGATGGGGAGGGGAATAACGGTAATGGCTTCTTCAGCAACCGTCAGGCTGAAGAGCACGCGGGAACACTCGAGCTGCCTGAGCACCATTCTCTCGAACAGCTTCATCCGCTGGGCGAAGAGATCCATACTGGGCACCGGAGCCTCTTCCCCAAACTCTTCCCAGGCCTTCTTGAACTGCTCATAAAGGGACAATTCAAAATCTTCATCGCTCATCTCGACCAACTTCGCCACGCGCTCGTCGTCACCAAGGATGGGCATGTCGGGGATGGTCCCCAGGGAGAGCAGCTGGATCCCGGTTTTTGCCGGGGCCTCACCTGATTCCTCATCAATGGATTCCCTGCCGAAGAGCACGTTGAGCATCTCGTTGAGGCTGTTGGCGAGCCCTTCGGTTTCACGACTGACGCGACCAAAGACGAACTCCATGTCGCCGGCGGCAACCTCCTGGACACCCTCGTCGATGGAGTCGATAGATTTGTAAAAATAGAAGAAGATGAGATTTTCCAGGATTATTATCAGTAAAATCACAAAGATACCAAAGCCGATAAAGAGGGGAATGATGCCCTTGGTGGGGCTGGAGATCCGGTCCTGGGAGACAAGTATGATGTAACCGTACTTTTGTCCGCTGAGTGTGCTGTTGGCATATCGGAAATAGGCACCGAGATAGGATTCCCCGGCAATTTTAAAACGCTCGCCCTTGATAGAGGTTCTGGCTTTTCCGGTCAGGTTGAGGAAGGGAGAGGTCTTGACGGTGCCGTAGCGGCCATTGAAGGTATCGGCCAGCGCCTTGATCTCTTTTGTGTCGGTGAGGCTGGGGTAGAAGGTATTATTCCCGTAAAAGTAGGCGAAGGTGAGATCGGTCAGGCGTTTGAGTTGAATGGATCGCACATCGTAGGGCCAGGCCATGGTAAATACACCGATGATATCACCCTTGCCACCCCGAATGGGAATGGCCGCGGCCTGGAACAGATTGGAGGGTTTCTCCTTCTTCTGGAAACGGTTAATGATCTCGTAGGTCAGCACATCATAAACCGTGTTCTTCTTTTGAACTGCCTGGCCAATGCAGTGCAGCTTGCCAATGCCGTTTTTGAGATAATTGTATCCACGGAGTTTGGAGTCATCGCGGTCACGGGTGATTACAACCCCGCTGGCGTTGGTGAGCACGGCGATGTGGGGAGCCATCCCTTCAATCCCGAACTCCGGCGCGTTGTAAAATTGTGTGGAGAGGGCAAAGAGCTTCTTGTGAAGGTCAGAGAGGGTGGAGGCGATGTGCTCGAGTTTCTGGTCACGCCCGGCACGCAGGAGCAGCTTCACGGCACGCTCGATGGGGGTTTTCGTGAACCCCATGAGCAGGACGCCCTCATCGAGAGGGGTGTAGACGCCCTTACTTACCTCTTTGTAATTTTTTACGATTTTTACTCCAAGATGGAGTTTGACGCCCTTCATTTCAAGCTGCTTGAAGATGGCCGGCTTGACATTGTATTTACCAGGGGTCTCGCCGGGCTGGAGCGGAATGACGATCTCCTCTTCTTTGGCACCGGGCTTGGGATCAGTGGCGCTGGCGGCGACTTCTCGGGGTTTGAACTGTGTCGCCTTTGTTCCCGCCAGGGAGTTGAGTATTTCGCTGGAGATCCAGAGATCCTTGACCTTGGGGCTCACATTGGTTCCATTAACCGCCAACCAGTGAATAGACATGTGCTGCTTCGTGCCCAGAGGCTTACCCACCAAGGCAACAAACTGGGGAACCTCGCCCGCATCAGCCAGCTGCTGCAGTTTTGCCTGCATGATTCCGTCCAATTCTTTTTGAGTAGCCGTGTACTGGATGAGCAGATCCGACACTCTCATGGCAGCTGAAGTAGCCAGGGTAATGGTCATTCCCTCGTTGGCCTTTTCCATCTGCCGCATGAGGTAGTCACCTTTATTCAGCCTGTCAGATGCAGCGGCGCCCACCTTGGAGCTCACGCTTGAACGCACCCAAAATACTGATATTGCAGAAAATATGAGGACCAGAACAACAGCGAGCAAACCATATTTGCTTTTGAACATACCCAAACCTCTGTGGACGGCGGTGGGAAATTTCGAAGCTATCCCGTCCACAACAGCTTCGATTTCCAGTTTCCTTTGGTGGGCTTATAATATATCTCCCGAACAAATCAGTCAACGATCTATTTTTTCTTGACAGGAGATGTACGGTCCTTTATAAACCTCACCTGCTGGGGTTGTAGCTCAGTTGGGAGAGCGCATGACTGGCAGTCATGAGGTCAGGGGTTCGATCCCCCTCAGCTCCACAGCAAAAAACAAAAAAAGGACCATGCATGGTCCTTTTTTTTTGCCCCTCCTTCTATTTCAAATCCCTTCGCCCTTTGGAGAATTAACCCTTTTCTTTTCATCTCTCTTCTTTTATAGTGAGGGCCCGTAAGTTGGTGAAACTATCCAATCGGCAAGGTTAGAGTGCAATGGCAAAACTGGTTATCATCTCGCAAAGTCCGGCCCCTGAATACGAACTGAAAGATTACACTACCATCGGGCGCATGCCCCGAAACACCATTCAGGTCCTCGACCGTATCCTGTCCAAAGTCCACGCTCAGATTATCAAACTGAAAAATGGTGACTACCTGCTGAAAGATCTCGGAAGTCTCAATGGCACCTACATCCGTGGACAGCGTATCTCAGAACATCTCCTTGTCGATACAGATGAAATAGCCATGGGCAGCACCCTCCTGCGCTTTGTTGAAGAGCGTGAAAATTTCATGGAGGAGCCCGATGTCATGGTATCCGAAGAGGCAGTCGCATCGGAGATCCACCAGACCATCGCAGCGGACAACGTGGGGGACTTTGTCCCCGAGACCGGCATCACCGACATCAAGGTCCTGCGACGCGACTACGAGCGGCTTCGCATCTCCCACGAGGTGGCGACCCACCTCGGTGTTCAGTACGATCTGCGGACCCTGTTTGTGAAAATTCTCGACAAGATCTTTGAGATTTTCCGCTGTGACAGGGGGATCATCTTCCTTCCCGACCAGGTCTCCGGAGCCCTCAAACCCATGGTTTCCCGGCACCGCAACGACAACGACGACGACAACATTATTGTCTCGCAGACCATTTTGCGAAACGTCGCCGAGAAAAAAGAGGCGGTCCTCTCCTCCGACGCCTCCATGGACAGCCGGTTCAACACCGCCAAGTCCATTATTATTCAGGGTATCCGCTCCACCATGGTCGTCCCTCTGGTCTATAAAGACGAACTGATGGGGGTCATCTACCTCGACTCACAGATGGCCACAGGCGCTTTCGCCAAAAAGGATCTCCAGCTCCTCACGGGGATCGCGTCCCAGGCTGCCATCGCCATCTCCAACACAAACCTCATCCGGAAAATCGAGAACGAGACCAAAACCCGCGCCCAGTTCGAGAAGCTGCTCTCCCCCAACCTGGTGGATCAGTTGGTGGCGGGAAAAATCGCCTTCGATCAGGAGGGTATCCAAAACGAGGTGACCATCCTCTTCGCCGACATCAGGGGCTTCACTTCAATGAGCGAGAAGCTTGAAGCACGGGACATCGTCCAGATGCTCAACACCTACTTCGAGGTCATGGTTGATGTGATCTTCTCCTTCGAAGGCACCCTCGATAAATTCGTGGGCGACGAGATCATGGCCCTGTTCGGTGCCCCGGTCTCAATCGTCGACGGGCCCAAGAAGGCAGTTGAGTGTGCACTGGAGATGCAGGCCTGTCTCGAAGTTTACAACACCGCACGCATCTCCGACGGGAAAAAACCCATCTCCATAGGTATCGGCGTCAACACGGGAGAGGTCGTCTGCGGCGCTCTC
>JAHJLU010000806.1 GCA_018821745.1 Myxococcota bacterium
CGGTGGTGGATCTCGATGGCGACGGAAACAAAGAGATCATCGCCGCCCGCCACTCGGTCCTCTATGTGTGGAACAGCGACGGGACGCTCCTGTGGCGCGCTGCCTGGTCTTTCAACGCCTCCAGCGAAGAGGATCACGGGGGGAGCCGCATGTGGGCCTCTCCCGTAATCGGTGATTTCAACGGGGACGGCTTCATGGAGATCGCCGTGGGATCCGACGCGGATTCATCCTCGGGGGTCAACGTGGCGGTGTATGACCACCTGGGAGAGCTTATGCCGGGGTGGCCCCAGCATTTTGGCGGGGCTCACGAGGTGCGGTCCATCACGGCGGCGGATCTGGATCTGGATGGCACCTTCGAGATCATCGTGAATAAAACCTCCGAGGGGCCCGCGACCGCCGTCTATAACCTAAATGGCACCATGAAAGAGGGCTGGCCCCAGGTGAACAACGCCACCTGTGATCCGCCGGAGCCGGCGGAGGGCTGCTGGGATTACGGGGGCTATAACCAGAACATCGGCGTCGCCGACATGGACGGGGACGGTTTCCCCGATGTGATCTCAACCTACGACGCCATCGGGTTCGGCATTTTCCACGGGGACGGTGCGCCCTTTGGGACCGACCAGAGCTTCTCGGACCGTGTCATCACCGCCGTGGAGGCGTATCACGATCTCACTCTCTCTCAGCAGGGATGGGGCTCCGGGGATCGCAGCGAGTTCACCTACTCCCCGCCGGTCATGGCCGACATGGACCGGGACGGTGACCTGGAGATAGTGCTGGTGGGGGATCACGAACACTCCTCCTCCACGGAGAACCAGGGGGTCACCTTCTGGGTCCTCAACCACGACATGACCCGGCCCGCGGGATGGGAGTGGCCCAAGGACACGGGGGATCCGCAGACCTGCTCCGACATGGGCCAGAACATTGTGTCCACCCGCCCGTCACCGGCCCTGGGGGACCTCGTCTCCTATGGCGGCCTTGAGGTTGTTGCGCCCGGCTACGACGGCCGCATGCACGCCTTCACCTCCGACGGGACCAAGCTGTGGTCCTACTCCTTCGGACACGGAGGATTCTCCTACGTTGGGGCATCGGAGCCGCTCATAGTTGACTTGAACGGTGACGGCGTCCCCGAGGTGCTCTTTACCACCTTCTCGTCGGGGGCACCGCGGGAGCCGGACAACACGGCCCACATTATCATCCTGAACAACAAGGGAGAGGTGCTACACAAGGTGGCGCTCTTCGGACGCGGCTCCATGGCCGCCCCCACGCTCGACGATCTGGACGGCGACGGCGTGCTGGAGTTGATCATCTCCCTCAAAGACACCCTGGGCGGCGGTGACGGGGGTGTCCAGGTGTGGAGAATCCCCTCGGCCACAACCAACTGCCTTTTCTGGCCCACGGGACGGGGCCATTATCTTAGGGACGGCCGTCTCCGCGAATGACCACTCCCAAATAGTGGGATTAATTTGCCAGATGTGGTATGTTTTCTCGGAAGCAAAGCCGGCCGGATGAAGGGAAAAGGAATAATATCATGAAACAATTGTCGATTCTGCTGATTCTTGTGGTGGGGATTTTCGGGTGCAAAAAGTCTGAGGAGAAGTCCGCGGGCGGTACCTCGGATCACCCGAAAAAGTCCACTGTATCCCCCATGGACAACACATTGACACAAACAGGGAAACCGGTGATGACCGTCGCTCCCGTGATGAAACCTGCCAGCGTCAGCCAGGGGCCGGCTGTGCCTCCCGCTGCCATGGCAAACGGACCAGCGAAGCCCTTGTCCCCCATGCACCAAGGAGCGCCCGGGGTCTTCAAGGTTTCCGTCCCGAAGAAGGCCCCCACTCGGGGTCAGATTATGAAGTTTGTTCAGCATAACAATCTCTTTGCCATGCGATATCTCCGTGGATCGGGCAAAAAGGATGAAAATGTCGTGTTCTCTCCCTTCTCTCTGCGCTGGGCCTTCTCCATGATCTATCCGGGCGCGGGGGGGATTACCTCCAGCGAAATAAAGCGGGTGCTGGAATTTCTCTCTCCTGGGGGGGCGATCCATCCCATCAACAGGAGTCTGGGTAAATTTCTCACAGGAAAACACGCTGGCGCCACCTTCACCATGGGGTCCCAGCTCAAGATCTCCAATATGACGCTTGGCCCCGCGTACCTTGCCTTCCTCAAGAAATTTTACGGCCCGACCGTCAGCGACGGGAAAAATGCGCGCCAGGTGCTGGATGTCATCAGCCAGGTCCACTTTACGGGCAAGTGGGCCCAAGGTTTTGATCCCCTGGCGACCATGGATCGACCCTTCTATGTCAAGGGCACCTCCCCGCGCCAGGTCCGCACCATGATGGCGACCAGCCGCTTCAAACTGGCCCAGGCTGGCAACTTTGACGCGCTGATTCTCCCCTATAAGGGCGGGAAATTTGAGATGGTCATTTTGCTGCCCAAAAAACGAGACGGTGTGGATCAACTGGTGGATGCGCTGCAGAAAAAGACGGTTGGAAGTTTGTCATTTGTTACCTCAAGGGTGCGCGTCCTGTTGCCCCGGTTTACCATCAGCCAGAGTGTCGCCTGTGACGCGACCCTCCAGAAGATGGGCGTCAGAAAAGCATATGATGAGAGGGATGCCGAATTCAACGCCATCTATCCGGGACTCTATATCCAGAAGGTGATCCAGGAGGTGAAAGTGCAGGTTGAAGAGAAGGGAACCCGGGCCCAGGCCAAGACCACCATCAGAATGGCTACCATGGGAGTGGGGGATATGATCGGTTTTGGTCCCATGCCGCGGGTGATACTTTTCAAGGTGGATCACCCCTTCGTATTCATGATCCGGGACACCAAATACCACTCCGTTCTGTTTCTGGGAAGAATCACCACGCTGTAATGCATGCTGCAGCCAAAGCGTTTCATTTCATGGGTTGAGGGGAGCGGTGTGCCACAGGTGGGCTTGGGTCAAGAGGGGCTACAAAGCTGAAGCGCCCGCCCGCCGAACGTTCTCGTATATGGATTGGGTATTTTGGGCAAATGAGAAGGAGAAGCGGCTCTCCGGGGAGGACTCCTTTTCGATCTCCAGCGCTTTGAGATAGTGGACGTTCTTCTTTTTCCAATTGATATTGAGCCGCATGGCGTACAGGTACAGGGCCCCCGAGGCAAACTGGAACGAGACAAAGTGGCGGAGGGTACGTGCCGGTGAGTAGAAGGCTGAGTGTGCGCGGATCTGGGCCCACTGAAGGTCCCATGGCGTGAGAAGTTTGGGCTGAAACACCACATGATGGGTGTCGAAGTTGGCCCATTCACGGTCCAGAATCCGCCCCTCGGCAGTGAGGGAATCAAAAAGTGGAGTGCCCGGGAGTGGTGTCAGGATGAGAAACTGTGCGGACCAGATCCCCGACTCCAGGGCAAAGCGAATCGTGGCATCAACCGTCTCAACGGTGTCGCTGTCGAAACCGAAGACGAACATCCCGTGGATATCAATCCCGTGATCCTTGAATTTACGCACGGCGTCCTTCATCTCCTGTACGGTCTGCTGTTTCTTCATCTCCTTGAGGGCAGCCGGGTTCACTGACTCGAACCCGATGTAGACATTGGAGCAGTGGGTCCGCTCCATCAGCGCGAGGAGTTCAGGATCCCGCACCGCGTCCGTTCGTACCTGGGCCGACCATGATTTCCA
>JAHJLU010000073.1 GCA_018821745.1 Myxococcota bacterium
AGGAAAACACCCTCGGTGAGTGTCAGGTGGACCACACTTTTCTTCCCCCCCTCGATGTCCAGCCCCTCCATTTCTCCCACCAGCCGGCCACTTGAGGCGCTCACAGAAAAAACGCCGGGGATCAGATCCGCGAAGTGAACGGTTCCGGAGGGGTTCGTGAAATCCACCAGAGGAGGCCATATCCCCGGGCCAGAGATTGCCACTTCAGCTTTGGGAAGCGGGTTCCCTGATTCATCGAGCACCTCGACCGTGATCCCGCTTTTGGGAGAAAGGCGGAGGAGCACATTTTTTGATTCAGGGGCAGCGATCTGCGCCTCAGAAGGCAGGAAAAGGTGAGTCTGCGCCACGAGAGTGCAGAACACGAGGGAGGGGAGGTGGAACAGGAATCGCCCCTGCTTGTCGGTCAAGGTCCTGTGGACGCGGCCGGTGCTTCTCTCCTCGCAGGTGACCTGTGCTGCCTCAACCGGGTTGTCCTTGTGGTCGATCACGGTGCCTGTCAGTGAGGGGACCGAAGTGAATTGAATGGAGAGCCGGGTATGTGGGGGACGGAGGATCTGGATCCCCTGGAACGCGTCGGATATGGGATGCACAAAAAACGTGCGGTCTGGATCAAGGTGTGCCGACAATTCGCCTCGCTGATCGGATGTTACCAGGAAGGGCAGGGAATACTCGCCGCTTGTGCTCAAGCGGGTGAAGACGAGGGATAGGTTCCGGGATGGCTTCCCATCAACGTATGCTGTCCCGTCGACCGTTGCGCCGACTGGTGCATTGGTGACAGGTGCGGAGGTTGTCTGGGGGCTGTCTCCACCCCCGCATCGGGAGTTATGAAAAGAGATCCACAAGACAGCAAGAAGGAAAGCTCCCGGCAGGAGTTTCAGCAGCAGTTTTTTTCGGGGAGTAAGCATATTGATCTCAAAATAGGGTTACGCTGAGTTCGCAATTTATGCAACCGGAAAAGGGAGTTGCCTATTCCCCACCCATACTTGGGGTAATGCAATGTGGGACAAGTAAGATAATGTGATCGTTTTCTTGACACATGGACTAGTGTGGCGTAATGTAGGAGATGTAGGACAAGGTAACCATGCAGACCATTAAAACACACATTATTGAAGCCATAAACGAAGCCGTAAAAACCCTCATCAAGGACGGATTCCTTCCCGCCGAACTGGTGGATGCCCCTGTCCAGTTGGAACGCCCGAAAGTCAAAGAGCATGGCGATTTGTCAGTGAATTTCGCCATGGCGAACTCCAAGGCGGCGCGTATGGCCCCTCGACTTATCGCCCAGAAAATAGTGGAACACCTGTCTCAAAAGCGCGATCTCTTCTCGAGAGTGGAAGTTGCCGGCCCCGGTTTTATCAACCTCTCCATTGCTGACCGGCAATTGATCGAGGGCCTGGGCCGCATCAACAGCGCAGGCGCCCTGTGGGGAAAAGCTGCCGCCAGGGATATCCGTATCAACCTCGAATTTGTGAGCGCCAATCCAACGGGCCCGCTTCATGTGGGTCATGGACGTGGCGCCGCCGTTGGGGATGCCCTCGCCAGACTCCTGCGACAAGCTGGCTACGATGTCACCTGTGAGTATTACCTTAATGATGCGGGGAGACAGGTCAACAACCTCGCTGCCTCCATCTGGTGCCGGTATCTGGAACTGTGCGCGGTGCAGGACTCCTCCATCGGGACTCTCCCTTTCCCCGAGGATGGCTATCAGGGTGCTTACGTCAAGGAAATGGCGCAAAAATATTTTGCCATCCATGGTGTGTCCAGGGCCCTCACCGAAAAAGACATGGACGAGCTCAAAGCCTTCGGCATTCAGGAAGCCACAGCGGCGATCAAGGAGACGCTGAGCACCCTCGGTGTTTCCTTTGACCTTTTCTTCAGTGAGAAGAGCCTCCATGAATCCGGTGCGCTTCGCCACGCGGTGGAAGTTCTTACGGATCGCAATGAGCTCTATGAGCAGGACGGCGCAATCTTCTTCCGCTCAACGACCTACGGCGACGAGAAGGACCGTGTGGTAGTGAGAG
>JAHJLU010000074.1 GCA_018821745.1 Myxococcota bacterium
AAATCGAGGAGGCACCATGAGGAAATTACTTTATATTCTTATACTTGCGCTGTGGGTGACGTCGTGTGACGACTCCTCGGGCAACAACACCAATAACGAGTGCGGCACCCCCTGCACTCTCCAGGGAGAGCGCCGCTGCGAGAGTGATCTACTGGAAATCTGTTCCGCAGTTGACTCCTGCATGCAGTGGGTCCTCTACACGGACTGCGCGCTTGTGGGAGAGACCTGTACGGAGGCTGGCGACGATCCACGCTGCACGGGAGAGTGCACCAATCACTGCACCCCGGAGAACGCCACCAGATGCGAAGGAAACCAGCTCCAGACCTGTGAAACAGCAACAGACGGCTGCCTTGACTGGGCTGTCACGCAGGACTGCTCCGACAACGAGGAGACCTGCGTCGAACAGGTCGGCAACGCGATATGTGCGGTTGATTGTGAACTGGCAGGCCCCGCCGTTCCCACGGATCCACTTCCCGCCGCCGACAACAACCTGGTCGACCCTGGCCTCACCACGGCGCTCACCTGGAGCGCCGACGAGAGCAGCACCCACTTTGCGGTCTACTTCAGCGATCTCTGCCCTCCGCCTGACTACCCCGACTCCTCCTTCGCCACGGTCTTGGAGCCATCCCTGCCCGTGAACCTTGACTACGACACCGCCTACTGCTGGCAGGTGGTGGCCATCACCGATGGCGGCTGTGAGTCGGTCTCCGAGGTCTGGAACTTCGAGACGGGAACACAATGCACCGAGGCGCCCTCCTGCACCGATGCGCTGGACCCACCCTCGGAGATGACCCATTTCATGAGCCTGGATGTCCCCCCCATGGCCCCACCTCCCCTCTCCCTGTGCCATGAGCCCAGACTCAGGCTCTCGGTGAACCATATCACGGTGCATGAAGAGTTTGATGATATGTCCAACGACATTGTTTACTGCATCATCACCGCGGAGTCTCCCACGCGGTCAGAGATTCAGGTCCTGGCACCAACCCCGGCCATGGATCAGGGGGAGTCATACTCTTACTCCATGCCTTCCAACATCTTCTGGGGACAAACTGACACCCTGGTCGCCCCCGGCGGCGATCTCATGATCACCTACGACTGCTTTGAGCAGGATGATCCGTCGGAGTATCAAGATATCATCGACACCCTGGGAACCGAGGCCACATCTGCTGGAGGTACCCCCGGCGACGGCAACGGCTGGATATTCAACACGCCCGGTGCGGCAACACCTGTCGCCGCAGCCATGATAGCCCTGAACTCCAGCGATGACTATCTGCTGCACGCACAGCAGATAATCTCCGCCGCGGACTTCATGGCCCTCACCGCGGGCAACTACTGGACCGTCCGCAAGTCCGGCACCATGTCCCTGTCGGATTGGGACTACGAGCTCTTCATCTACGCCTGGGGCTGCGTAGACAACGCCATCTGATTCCGCATAAATTCGTCCCTCCCGGCCTGACTGCCCACAATTTGTTCCTGTCGCTTGTTGTTGCTTTTTGGTACAATTGCGTGCCGCCGGGCATGGTTTCTATTTTTCTGGAGGGTTCTATGTCGTTTGTGGAAGATGATTCCATCCAAATAATTGCCTGCAACAACCCGGAGCTCCCTTCTGAGCTTGCGCTGCTGCCGCTCAACCGGGGCAAACTGCTGGTCTCGCGCTCCCACGCGGTTTTCTGCCGTATATCCCTCGAAGATTTACCACTCGTCATGGACCTGGCCACCTCCCGAATCAAGGCCTCCGACCTGCCCCAGCCCCTGCATGAAACCCTCACCTCCCACGGGTTTTTCAGCCCTCCACGGCCTGCCAAACCGGAGCCACAGACGGTCCAGATCCAGATCACCAACCGGTGCAACCTGCTGTGCTCCTACTGCTGCACCAACTCCGGCGAGCCCCGTGAGCGGGAGATATCCCTGGAGACAGTCAGGGAAGTGCTCACCACCACCCGGGAGAAGCTGGGGCCGGGGATCCGCGTCGCCATCCTCGGGGGAGAACCCCTCCTGGTCCCCTGGGCTCTTGAAGCCGCCGACTTCGGGGCTTCTCTGGGCCTTGACGTGACCCTCTTCAGCAACGGTGTACCCCTGGCCAGCCAGGCCATGGCCGAACAATGCGCCCGCTCCTGCGCCCGGGGCGTGAAGTTCCGGATCAGCCTCGCCGGCCCCACCCGGGAGCTGTGCGATGACAAATCGGGGAACGACCGGTTCGACGCCGTGGTCACGGGGCTGAACAATCTCTATCGCTTCGGGGGAGAGGCGATCATCGACCTCATGCTCTTTCCCGAGCACGTGGACGAGGTCGCGTCTCACCTGCACCACCTGCGCGGCCTCCTGCCCCCGGGGATTGTCATCGCCTTCGGCATCGCCTACGTGAGCGGCCGTGAGGTGGGCGCAAATCTCTTCGAGAGCCACCAGACCATGGAAGAGGCACTGGATCGCATCTCCTTTGAGGCGGGGGAGACTATCGCGGCCTTCACCCCCTCACCCCTGGCGGACCGCAGGGAGGGCTGCAGCTGCGCCATGGGGCGCCACCTCCATGTCCGCTCTGACGGCTCCCTCTTCCCCTGTTTTAAGATGGAAGAGAAGGTCGGCCATCTGAATCACGAGGGATTTGCTGCGTCCCTTCAGCATGTGCATACCCACCCCCACCCTGCACGGGACCTGAAAAAGTGCAGTGTCTGTGTGCTCAACACCCTGTGCGGCGCAGGGTGCCGGTCCGACAACTTTCTCTACACGGGGGATCCCGAGGTGCCGCTGTGCGACACCTGGCGGGTCCGGGTCGTCTCGGAGCTGCTGGCCGACGACTGGGCCGGCGCCCTGGAGTGGCCTGTCCACCATCTCCTGAGCGAAGCAAAACGCCGCAATATCCCGTGCCCTTCGGAACTGAAACCGGTTATTTCCTCCAGGCACCTCCTGGAGACCAGATAAAGGAGTTCGAAATGCCCGCACCACTCGCCATCTGTCTTGAAAATCTCCGCGCCGAAAACCCCGATGAGCAGTACCTGCGCTGTGTGGCCCTGGTGGGCCGCCAGAGCGGCCTCATCGTGGAAGCCAACGGGGAGAGTCACTGGAAAAATCCGGAAATTTCCGGGGTGGAGCTGTGGGTCTCCCAGGACGACCGCCTCATCCTCTATCTCCCCGAGACGGTCACCATGGAGGTGCACGTGCAGCGCACGGGGCGCTCCCTGCGCGTTCCCCACGCAAAACCGGTGGTCCTCCTTGACGGGGACGAGATTTCCCTCCCCGACGCGGATCTGAGGGTCCACATCCACGGCCAGGCGCCCTCGGAATATTCGCCCGCGTGGCTCAAGCAATCCGGAGAAGGTTCGTCAAAGGTGTTCAAGGCGGCGGCCACGGCAGCCATCGCCTTCACCGCAGTTCTGGGTGGATCCTGCACAGGGAACGAGGGGAAAAAGCCGGAAAAACAACCCATCGAAGTCCGGGAACATCCACCGGCGGTGAGCATTGAAGAGCCCGAGATGAAGCCCGAGATGAAGCCCGAGATGAAGCCCGAGATGAAGCCCGAGGTAAAAGAGAACATGGCCCCGCCCATGCGGGTCTCTCCTCCCATTGAGGTCCGCGTCTCTCCCCCCTCCGTCGCCCCGCCCATGGATTACCCCATGCCTCCACCTAAAAAGCCCATGAAGAACCCGATGAAGAAGGGCAAGAAAAAGCCTGTTACGAATGATTCCGAATAATAAAATCGGTCTCGCGAAAGTGAAGGAACCATGCCAAACCCTGTCGCCATCTGTCTTGAAGCTATAAATTCTACTTCCGATTCCAGCCGTTTCACCCAGTGTGTTGTCATCACGGGCGCCGATACCGGCCTGGGACTCGATGATCAGGGGAGCACAACCTGGCTCGAAAACGACACCACGGCTGTGGAGTTTTTCATCTCAGCTGACGATCGGGTCATGGCCATGAAAACGGAGATCTGCCAGGTGCCCGTCACCATCAGCAGAGCCGGCCGCTCCGTAGCCCCACCCGCGGGAAAACCGGTCGTGCTCCTCTCGGGAGATCGGATTTCCCTTGGGGATCGCGCTTTTATCATTCATTTCCATGGTGGTGCTGAGGTCATCCATGAACCCGTGCCATTTATCCCCGAGCCCCATGAGGTCCGTGACCAATCCGCTGCCACACCACTGGGCAAAGTTGCCTCCTATGCCGCTGTCGCAGCGCTGGGTGCCATGATTTCTGCCTCGGGCTGCACGGGCAACAATAATAAAACCCAGACCACGGGCGAAGGGAAAGACCCCATGACCTCCCCCATGCTGCCCGACGCCATGGGAGTAAAAAACACGGGAGATGCGACAGCAATCCCCGTTGAGCCCACGGATCCCATGTCATCCATGACTCCTGTCAAGCCAAAGCCGCCCATGATAGAAGTTCGGGACCATCCGCCAAAGCCCGTGCGACGACCCGATTAGCCCGTCAAATCATCCCACCGTGAAAAAAAACACATAAAAAAAGCGTTTAATGAGTATTGAGCACTGGCCCCCGGGACGATTTGGCCCTACAATACCTGTCCGGCCATGGCTCCAAGGGAGCGCACGCGCGGCGTGTTTACGGCCAAAGGAGCAATTAATGAAAGTATACTCACGACCTCTCAACCTTTTTCTGGCCATGCTCTTCGTCGCATGGTTCGGCCTTTTATCATGCGACGATGACGACAGCAGCAGCTCCGTCTGCGGCAACAGCACCGTCGAAACCGGTGAAGAGTGCGACGACGGCAACACCACAAGCGGTGACGGCTGCGCCGCCAACTGCACCTGGGAATCCACCTGCGGCAACAATATTGTCGAAGGCGGCGAAGAGTGCGACGACGGCAACACCACCGACGGTGACGGCTGCGCCGCTGACTGTACATGGGAATCCACCTGCGGTAACACTATCGTCGAAGGCGGTGAAGAGTGCGACGACGGCAACACCACCGACGGTGACGGCTGCGCCGCCGACTGCACCTGGGAGACCACCTGCGGTGACGGCACCAAAGAAGGCAACGAAGAGTGCGACGACGGCAACACCATCGACGGCGACGGCTGCGAGAGTGACTGCACCATCACTGTTGAAGTGGCCTGCAAGACCATGACACCCCTGGCCAGCGGCGTCTGCGAAGTGATCGCGGGCGACGACAACAAGCTCCTGGTCGGGAACGTCCTCACCCCCACGGGGATCCTCCGCGGCGGTGAAGTCCTTGTGAACGCCAGCGGAACCATCACCTGTGTCGGTTGTGACTGCGCCACTGAAGCGGCGGGAGCCACCCAGGTCCGCTGCCCTTCCGGCGTAATTTCCCCGGGGCTCATCAACAGCCACGACCACATCACCTACGTCTCCAACGTCCCCTACACCGACACGGGCGAGCGTTACGAGCACCGCCACGACTGGCGCAAAGGCCTCAACGGCCACACCAAAATCACCGGTGTGTCCGGTGGCGCTTCCGCCGACGAGATCCGCTACGGTGAGCTCCGCTTCTTTATCGGCGGCACCACCTCCGTGCTTGGCTCCGGTTCAGCTTCCGGGTTCCTGCGCAACCTCGACCGCTCCGAACAGGAAGGCCTTGGTCAGCCCCCCGCGGACTACAACACCTTCCCCCTTGGCGACAATGACGGCGAGCTCCTGGACGACGGCTGTGGCTACCCGAGCATCGACACCACCGCCTCCGTAGCCGGCATGGAGGCCTATGTCCCCCACGTCTCCGAAGGCATCAACGGCTACGCCCTCAACGAGTTCATCTGCGTCTCCGATCAGGCCAACGGCGGTGAAGATCTCCTGGAACCCCAGAGCGCATTCATCCATGGCGTCGGTCTGCGCCCCATGCAGTACGGTCAAATGGGCGTCGAGGGCACCGCCCTCATCTGGTCCCCCCGCACAAACATCACACTCTATGGTGACACGGCAAAAGTGACCGTTGCTGACCGTCTTGGCGTCCTCATCGCCATCGGCACCGACTGGATCGCCACGGGCTCCATGAACATGCAGCGCGAGCTCAAATGCGCCGACTCCTACAATGCCAATTACCTCAACGGGTACTTCACTGACCGCGATCTGTGGCTCATGGCCACCCTCAACGGCGCCATGGCAATCTCCATGGACGACGCCATCGGCTCCATCACCGTGGGCCGCGTGGCCGACATCGCCATCTTCGACGGCTCCACCAACACGGACTACCGTGCGGTCATCGACGCCCAGCCCAACGACGTCTCCCTGGTCATGCGCGGCGGCGAGGTCCTCTATGGTGACGACGATCTTATCTCCACCCTCGTTGTAAGCTCCTGCGATGCCATGGATGTCTGCGGCACCGCCAAGCAGATCTGCACCAACAACGACATCGGGAAAACCCTGAGTCAGTTGGAAGCCTCCGTTGGCACCCAGTATCCCCTCTTCTTCTGTGGCGCCCCCGACAACGAGCCCAGCTGCCACCCCGAGCGCCCCGCCTCCGTTGGCGGTTCCAATATTTACACGGGCGTCCCCTCCGCCACCGACTCCGACGGTGACGGCATCGCCAACGACGTGGACAACTGTCCCCAGGTCTTCAACCCCATCCGTCCCATGGACAACGGGGTACAGGCCGACTTCGACAACGACGGCGTGGGTGACTCCTGCGATCCCTGCCCCCTCGATGCCAACACCACGACCTGTACCACCCCTGATCCCAACGACTCCGACGGCGACGGTGAACCCAACGCCACGGACAACTGCCCCAGCATAGCCAACGCCGACCAGCTCGACAGCGACAATGACGGCCGCGGCGACGCCTGCGACGAGTGTCCAACCCTCGCCAACCCGTCTCCTCTGGCCTGTCCTGCGACCATCTACGACATCAAACAGGGCATCGTCACCGGAAACGTTGGTATTACAAACGCCATCGTCACCGCCTGCGCTCCCGGCAACGGTTTCTTCAT
>JAHJLU010000075.1 GCA_018821745.1 Myxococcota bacterium
GACGCAAGACCCCTGCCCGAGAACGAGGTGTGGGAGGACACCGATCCCGTGGTCTGTCTGTGCGAGCGCATCCGCAAAAGTGAGATAGTCGGAGAAATTCGCCGTGGTGTTCGGGACATGAATCAACTAAAGGCGACCCTGAGGACGGGGATGGGGGCGTGCGGCGGGAAAACATGCACCTCCCAGATACAACGGATTTTCCGGGAGGAGGGCGTCGAGTTGTCTGCAGTGACCACCCCCACAGACCGGCCTTTTGTGGCGGAAGTTCACCTGGGAGATTTCCTCAACGTCGAACATAATGGGGAGGAGTAGCCATGAATGCCACCTTTGATGTGATCGTCGTCGGTGCTGGCAGTGTTGGGAATCCCACGGCCCTTGCCCTTGCCCAGCAGGGGATGAAGGTGCTGGTCCTTGAGAAGCGCTCCGCTCCCGGAATGGGAGACAACAAGGCCGCCATCGGTGGTGTGCGTGCGACCCACTCTGATCCAGCAAAGATCCAGACATGCATCGCCAGTCTCAAAGTTTTTTCCACCTGGGAAGAGACCTACGGGCACAGCATCGGCTGGAAAACAGGAGGCTACTGTTTTCCGGTTTACACCGAGTCTCTTGAGAACACGCTCAAGGGATACCTCCCCATCCAGAAGCGCTTTGGCCTGGAGATTGAGTGGATCTCCCGTGAAGGGATCCGGGAAATTGTGCCTGGGATCAACGGGGAAGGGCTTCTGGGGGGAACCTACAGCCCTGGAGACGGGCAGGTCTCTCCTTTGAAGATGGCCGCGGAGGTTGCCCGGGAGGCGCTGGCGCTGGGGGTTGTCTACCGCTTCAACGAGGCGGTCACCGGCTACGAGATTGAGGCTGGCTCCATTCGCGCTGTCCGCACGGCACAGGGACGCTATGAGGCTCCAGTTCTGGTAGTCGCCTCGGGCGCCGACGCCAGGGAGCACGGGGTGATGCTCGGCGTGGATTTACCAGTATTTCCCGACTCCCATGAGGCAGGCATCTCAGCTCCCATTGCTCCTTTCCTCGCGCCCCTGGTGGTGGACATGCGTCCCGGGGTTGAGGGGCGGACCGCCAATTTCTATTTTGGACAGGGGGAGGGCGGTCAGATTATCTTCTGCTACACGCCAAAAACCATTTTCCCTGGCCATGATCGGCAGAACCTTGCCGAGTTCATGCCCACCCTCGCGAGCCGGCTGATAACTCTCATTCCACGCTTCAGAAATCTCCTCATAAGGAGGATCTGGCGTGGATTGTATCCCATGACTCCCGACGGCGTACCCATCGTGGACAGCCTGAAGGAAGTCCAGGGAGTGTATGTCGCGGTGGGAATGTGTGGGCAGGGATTTATGATGGGACCGGGCCTTGCCCTCAGCCTGGCGTCCCGAATTGTCCACGGAGAGTGGACACTGGAGCCCGAAGTCCAAAAGACCTTCAGCCTCTATCGTGATTTCGGTGCGAAGACGGAAGCGCTGAAATAACATGTACCTCGCGTCCCTCTCCATCGACATGGATCCACTGGAGTGCTATCACCGGATCCATGGATGTGAACTCCCCCGCGAAGACCCCGGCGTGCTTATGGACGCGACGCTGGACACTTGGCTGAGGCTCCTCGACAGATTACAGGCAAGGGCCACTTTTTTTCTCGTGGCACAGGGGACAAAGAGGGAGCATGTGCAAGAAATTCTCGCGCGGGGTCATGAAGTGGGGAATCACACCTGGTCCCATCCCTATGGGCACAGCCAGCTCCCGAGGGAGGAGCTCATCGCACAAGTGAGCAGGGCCCACGACACGCTGACGGCTGCGGGAGCTGAGGTGACGGGGTTTCGGGCCCCAGGCTATCACCTGAGTGCTCTCCTCTATGAGGTGCTGTCGGACCTGGGGTACCATTACTCTTCTTCACAGATGGGCAGTTGGACGTACATGGCTGCCAAGACGGCTGTCCGCACACTCATGGTGTTGCGGGGACGAAAATCGGGATCCCACAGTCATCCTCTGACTGATATGCTTGCTCCTGTTTATCCTTATGCTCCCTGTCCGGCCAAACCCTGGCAGCGTTCATCCCATGGAGAGGAGGGAGTGATCGAGATCCCGGTTTCCCGTGGGCCAGCACCTCTGAGTTTGCCCGCCACCGGGGGCTTCTTGTTTCTCTTTCGTGCTCCCCGGTTATTGATGCCCCCCTCCCGGTATCCCCTGGTGCTGAATTTTCACGGGATCGAACTATGGCCGGATGAACGTCCCCTGGACCCACGGATCCTCAGCAGCGAGTTCGCCCTGCGCGTGCCCTTGGCCCGGCGACTGACGATCATTGAAGAAGCGCTCCAGTTTTACCGCCAGCGGGAGTACCTGTTTCTTCCCCTTCGTGAATTGGCCTGTGCCTATCAATCTAAGAGTTGAGTCGTGATCGGGCAATGGCTACCATGTGGAGGATTACCTCTTCAATTGTCATGGCTGTAGAATCCACCAGAACTGCATCCTGTGCAGGTTTAAGAGGCGCTACATCCCTGCTTGAGTCCCGCTGATCCCGCTCATTTTGCTGCGCAAGGACATCATCAAAACTGATGGTGTCACCCTTGGCACTGAGCTCATCATGGCGGCGTCTGGCGCGTGCTTCTGGTGTGGCGGTAAGAAAGAACTTTACCGGCGCCTGGGGAAACACCACCGTTCCCATATCACGCCCTTCACAGACC
>JAHJLU010000807.1 GCA_018821745.1 Myxococcota bacterium
AATTCCAGATTACCATCGAGATTATTGCCGCCACGGGACTGCACCGTAGTGAAGAGAAGATAGACTGGCACCCTCGGGAGGAGGGCCGCAAATCTGCCCCGGAAGCAGCGATTGCCAATGTCTGGGAGGATGAGGCATCCCAGCGATCTCGCCCGCGAAACCCGGAGAGCAAGATTCCGGGACCCCAGGCAGGTAAAAAAAGCGAGGCAAAAATCCCTGACAGCAGGCTCGAAGAGGTTCTACCGGAGCCACAGGGAGAAATGCTGGTGGAACCGCCACCAGAGAAGCCGCCCGAGACGAGATCCAGCAGTCGCAACAGCCGGAGAAGGCGGAGCAAAAGCCGAGCGGCAGAAAAACTCAAAAACCAGACGCCGGTGAATGAAACGGTCTCCGATGATGGGAAGAACCAAGGCAGAGCCCATGGCAACACAGCCGAGGGCGCAGCGATGCGACCTGATCCTCCTTCCATAGCCAAACTGCCTCAGCCTGAAAAGCAGGAGGCCCAAAAACCGGTTAAACGGCCACCGGTTCCCCGGCAACCAGCCCCGCCCCCTGCGGAACCTGATGCGACTGCTACGCCACCAAAGAAGGCGGGGAAATCCAGGAGAACTCGCGCTCCCCGGAAGACCGAAGAACAGCTTTCACCCCGGCAACCACAGCCTGTACCCAAGCAGCCAAAGGCACCGGAGCAACTCTCACCTCGACCTCCCGCTCCACGAATCATGGATAGTGCAAGCACAGAACCGACCACCCCCGCACCACGACGCAAGTCTCCCGCGGAGGAAAACACACCTGCAAAGTCCTCCGAACAGTCGATTGCGCCCTCCGACAGTGCGCCCAAAGCTGCCTCTTCCCGGCGACGCAGACGGAAAAAGCCGACGAAACCCACGCCCGCTCCTGAATAACCCTGAACCCATAACTACTCTTTCCCGTCCATTGCCAAATCCCCGGCAGTCGCCCCTGCCAAGAAAATTCGACACAACTAATACGCAGTATTGTATTTGTTTAGTGACCGTGATATTCTCCTCATAGACTTTCATTCTATAGTTAATCATAGAGCTTTTACTTCGGCCCCGTACCCCGGAGAAGTATTTCTAACGAGGATTGTTTTTACCATGTCTACAACCAACAATGGCAATCCTGTTAATAAATCCCGGAAACGCAAAGGGAAAAAGACCACCAACGCCGAAAAAATCGAGCGTCAGGATCTCGGAACACTGTTCGCCCTCCTCAACAGCGACAGTGAACATGCCCCGCCCCCCGAGGAGTCCCTCGTCGACTCCGAAGATGAGATCCTTGAGATCTCCATGGAAATTGAAGAGGAAGAACCACCGCCAGTCCCCGAGAGTATATCGGGTGAAATCTCCAGTTCCGCTCCCATTACACGCCCTGTGAGGAAGAGGCGGACCGAAACACTTCCCCTGGGGCGCTCGGGCTACGGACTGAATCAACCAATTGAATCCTCCATGGATTCGGCAGCACTGCTCACTCCTGCAGGAGAGTCTTCCTCTGCAAACGACAGTGCTCCTCTGGACATCCGGGCCACTTGCACCGATAAAACTCCGGAGGTCCGGCAAAAGCCCCTCCAGAAAGAAAAGAAAAACCCAAAGAGGTCGCCCCGGCAGACCAGGAAATCCCGGGCGGCCACGCCGTCAACCGGTTCGACGAGAAACCCCTCCCCCCCCGCAAACGAATCATCTCCTTTCGATGATGAACCCACCCGCCTCGAACAACTCCCGGCCCCTGGGCCCAGCGCTCCTGAAATATCGTTCACCTCCACGGGCCACGAAGACGCCTTCGATGATGAGCCCACATGCGTGGAAGGATCCCTCCATATTCATGATTTGCCCATGGACTCGGGGCAAATATCTGCTATTGCCCCTTCTTCAGGTGAGGATTCCGAGTTAGACACCTTCTCCTGTGCGCCCACTGCGCTTGCCCCTCCCTCCCGGAAATCGAAAATAGTTGACTCCGGCGCTTTTGATGAATTTGAATTTGATGATGCACCCTCCATCGTCAAGCACTTCTTTGAAAAGCCCTTCGTCCCCTTTAAAGACGAAGTTAATCCGGATGCCTCTGATTTTGAGGACCAGGAGACCAACCTCTTCAATAAATTGTCTGGTTCCGGCAACTTCTTTGCACCTGTCAACCCCGGGGATGTCCAGAGTGCCTCGCCCGGGGAAAAGCACGAAAATATGAGCGGCATTGTAGGTGAGGAAGAGACTCCATTTGACGGCCATAGGGATGTGATCTCCCGAAAAAAAGACAGAGACAGCATCATCAGCGGTCTCAACTATGAGGCCTTAGTGCAGATGTCATCGGATCCCGAAAATGAGAAAGGGCTTAAGGTCCAGGCGCTCAAACGGCAAGGGGTCGCGACCGACAAAGCGATTATCCTGTCCAACTACCAGCCGGCAAGCGCCAATGAAAATGTCCTCCGCACCCACGAGAAGGCCCTCATTGGACAGATGCTCGGAGAATATGAGGTGACCGGATTTCTCGGCAAAGGGGGCATGAGTATTGTCTATTCTGGCATCCAGCCCATGATCGGGAAAAAAGTCGCGATTAAAGTGATCGACGTGGGACCAGCCAACCTCTCCGAAGCGACAGAACGCTTCATCGCCGAGGCCAAGGCGGTCAATGCAATCGGGCACCCCAACATCATCGACATTTTCACCATGGGCCGTCTCCCGGACAACACCCAGTATCTGATCATGGAGTATCTCGACGGGCTCTCCCTGGCCCAGTATGTTTCCCTCACGGGGACCCTGAGTTTCGGAGAGACCCTGACCTACTTTTCCCAGATCATCAGCGCCCTCAAAGCTGCCCACCTCA
>JAHJLU010000808.1 GCA_018821745.1 Myxococcota bacterium
GCCAGAAAAAAAGCCGGTGACAAAGGCGGCAAGAAAATATTCTTCCGCACGGAAAACGCATCGGAGCGACTCTCCTTCGCCGATGAAGTCTATGATATCACTTACAGCAACCTCGCCTTCATGGAGCTTGGCAACCCCATCGAAAACCTGCGGGAGATGGCTCGGGTCACCGCCCCCGGAGGTCAGGTGGCCATTACCCTGCCACTCACCGGTTCCTGGACCGAATTTTTTGATATTTTCCGGGACGTCCTCACGAAAAAAGACCGCTATGAGATCCTGAAAGATATCGAGATCTATGAAGAAGAAAATCTCTTTACGCCGGAAGCGGTCGTGGAACTGTTCAAAAAAGCCGGCATCAAAAAGGTTCAATACGAGACCGATCGCTTTGAGCTCCTTTTCAAATCCGCCCGGGAATTTTTTTTCGCGCCGGTCATTGAGTACGGTCCTCTCAGGGAATGGAAAGCCATCATTAAAGATCCCCAGGAGATGAAAGATCTTTTTGTCGACATCAAAGACGCCATCGACACCATGTTCACCGGTCTGGTTTTTCCCGTAACGGTACACGCCGGGTGTTTCATCGGCACCAAACCCCTGGAAGAGGAATTTGAACTCCTCGAAGAAGATGATCTGGAAATTTTTGTGGATGAGGAAGAATAACCATGATTTGCCCACACTGTGGTGACCATGTAGAAGACGGCTACGAAATCTGCCCCTCCTGTGGTCTTGGTCTCTACGAAGAATACGGCTATGAAAACGGGCAGTACACCTATGATGAATTTGGCCAGCCCATCAACAATGCCTACGCCACGCAGGAGGCACCTCTGGCCGAGAATCCTTATGGCGACGAACAGTACGCTGATGATCAGTACGGGGATTATCCTGCCGACGGGTTTCCCGAAGCAGATCAGAATTTCCCCGAGGACGAAGAGTTCGGCTCCAGCGGCTTCTCCCAGAAGACCTCCATCGTCGCCCTCGACCCGGAGTTCCAGAAGGGAACCCGCATTGTCGCAAACCCCATGCTCGACTCCTCGTCCCGAAAGCGGGCGCGGGTTCGCGTGGGTGCCCCACAGGCTCGGGAAGTCCCCAAAGATGAGATGTCCAAACTCATCTATGACTTCACCTATGCCTTCGGCCGCATGAACATGTTTGAAAAAGCCGCCACGATTTTATTTACCATCGCCGTGTTTCTGAGTTTCGCTCCCTGGGTGAAGGTAACACAGTACGGGTCCTGGATCTCCGGATACGAGACCCTTGGGCTCTGGGTAGCCATCTCGGCCTTCATCTCCGGGGTCGTGCTCTTGCTAAAGATTGGCCTTAGACTCCCCATCTGGGCCACTCTGCTCCACATGCTCACTGCCTTCACCGCGGCTGCTGTACCCCTCTATCTGGTCTTCAGGCGACCCCTCGAAGGTCAGGAGTGGATGCCTCCCTTCTATCTGGCTCTGGGACTCTCTGTCGCAGCCTTCGGAGCAGCATTTTTTGGTGCTATGCGCCGTTTCCTCAACTGATATCCCCCTGATCTTCCGAATTGTCTGTCAATAGGGTGTATAGCGAATATCGCTCGATGGCGCCGTGTAAAAACTTGACCCTGCCATGAGATAGTCTCCGCGGGCGTTGTCTTCAATACCCACTGTTCCGCTCCAGTCGATGGTTCCCATCCACGCACCGCGATCATACAGCAGCTCGATAACTCCCGTGGCTTCATACAGTTTTACCTGGAATGAGGCCCTGTGGTCGCCCCAGGAGGTAGAATCATAGTGGATGGTGTATTTCCACTCCACCGTCGCCACGCGGTTGGGAGAGATCCCCTCCACCAGCAGGAAAAGTCCCGCCCCGGTCCAGTACCAGGTGTCGATGACGTGATCATCCCAGAACGCATAAATGGCAGCCTGGGGATTTCCCGCGGCGGGGAGTGACTGGTTACCGGGATAACTGTCACCGGGATCGCCACCGAAGGCAATCCATCCGTTGGAGGAGATCCACATATCGCTGTAATCGTTTCCGTAAAAATTAAACAGGGGAATGGAAAAATTACCCCAGGCGTCGTCATAGGGGCCACCCAGATTCTGAACGGCACCGCTCGTTGAAATACTGGAATAGACACCACTGAACGTTGACTGGGTGTACCCCGAGAAGGTGAAGGAGCAACTGCCGGCAGTGCAGGTCTCCGAGATGGCGGTGCAGTCCTCCTGGAATTGCCACGCGGGGCACCCGAAGGTGTTGCTCGCGCATACCTCCACGTTGTTCCCGTTGCACTGCGTCTGAGAGAGTGTGCAGGAGGCTTCGCATACGCAGCTGCCCGTAGTACAGATCTGCCCCTGGGCCACGCAGTCTGTGGCCGCTTGCCAGCCAAGACAGCCGGTCCCCAGCATGACACACTCATCGACAGTGTTCCCGTTGCAGGTGAAGGCTCCAAGGGTGCACTGATCCGTGCAGGCGGGGGCACACTGCGCCGTGGAGCCGTCGTCGTAGCAGAGCAGCGCTGAACTTGCACAGTCCTGTGTCTGGCTCCAGTTGGAACACCCGAAGCTCCCGGAGGCACACGTCTCCAGAAAAGTCCCGACGCACCGGGTGTCACCCGGAGTGCAAATGACGGAGCACTGACAGCTTCCATCGGAGCACACCTTGCCCTGCAGGGCACAGTCCTGATCGTTCCGCCACTCCAGACACCCCAAGGATCCCAGGACACAGCTCTGAACCACTGCACCAAAACACTGCACCGTCCCCACCGCGTCACACATATCGGTGCATTCATTGACGCAGATGGCGTTGGCTCCGTCAAACTGACACAACTGCTCCGTAGTTGAACAATCCGCGCCGGGTGTCCACCCCATGCAGCCGTTCTGACCGAGGAGACAGGACTCCACCGTGTCACCGTCGCACCGAGAGGTGCCCGGCTCACACACGCTCACACAATCGTCACTGCATGCTGCCAGGGTACCCGTGACCTCACAGGTCTTGCCCTGAAGTGAACAATCCTCCCCGACCGTCCACCCGGTGCAGCCGCTCTGAAGGATCTCGCACACTTCAACCGTGTAATCCGAACAGCGGCTCTCACCGAGTGTGCACGCATCGATGCAGCTCTGGGAACACCCGATGTAATTCAACAGACAGCTTGCATAGCAGGTGAGGGTCCCTGTCCCCCGTCCTTCCGACGCACAGGTCTTGCTGCCCAGTTCGCTCCCGTCACACTCTTCTCCCTCATCAATCACACCGTTCCCGCAGGTGTCGGGACCACAGTCAGCGGGACAGGAGAATTGGTCTTCATAGTCTTCACAGATACTGTTTCCACAGGAGTCTGAACCGGAGCTCCCCTGGGCACAACCGAGCAAAAGATAAATTGCAGCCATTCCAGAGAGAAACACGGAGATTTGGAGATTTTTCATGTTTTCCATCCTTTCAGCAGAATTAACGCTGTGGATCTTCCCTTTTTGTGCCCGGTCGTTTACAGGCTGTTAATTCTAGTATAGCGTACCACCTTCTGTTTTCATCTTTTTTTATGATTGACGCTCTTTAACAGGCTGTTAGCCTGAATAAACAGATTTGCTCAATCAGCATCTTTGCAGAGGTAAAACCCCAATATGCTCCAGTCCCTTGGAACCACCACCCGGCACACCGTCAGGTCCATCAACACCATGAGCCGCATGATCTGGGTCGCCCTGGTGATCAACAGCATCGCAGCCTTCACCGCATTCTCCCTGCCGCTGTTCAATTTGCTTGATTATGAATCGGGCCTTGCCCTCGCGCTGGTTCACTCCTTCACTACCCTCCCCCTCTTGTGCCGCATGACCCAGCGGGGCCTTGCCCGCATGGAAGATCCCCGAACCCTGTGGGTGAACTCCGTGATTTTTTCGCTCCTCATGGTGATCCCCACCTTCCTTATTATGATGCTCTCCGGCCTGGTCAACGGACAATGCGGATGGCTCGAGGGTATGCGGTTCTTTTTCTATTACGTGGTCCTCAGTTCCCTGGTGAGTGCCATGCTGGGGTTCACAGTGGGGAGAGTGGTGTCCGGGGTCAAGGGGCTCCTTCTGGCTTTTCTTCTGCCCCTGTTCTCCATTGGCATTGTGCTGTATCGGTTGTACCAGGCTCCCCCGATTTTTGCCTACGATCCCTTCTTTGGTTTTTTTTCCGGTGCCATGTACGATCGGCTGGTGGAGATCACCCCGACCTTCAGTTTTGCCCGGGTGATGCATCTCCTGTGGGCCCTGGGGCTCTCCCTTGTGGTCATGGGAATCAAAGGAGATCTCCGCGATGATCCCTGGGTCAAACGGGGAGGAGGAGCGGTGCTGCTGCTGGGTGCGCTCTTGTGGCTTCTGGGCCCCACCATGGGATTTCGACACACCCGTGCCTCCATCCGGGAGCGACTGGGGGGACAGATCATTACCCCCCATTTCATTATCAACCACGGATCCTCCATAAACCCCGACACCCTGAAGCTTTTTTCGGCTCAGGCGGAATTCCACCACGAGGAACTGACCCGGTGGTTTCATGGGGCCCCACGGGGCAGACTGACCATCTGGCTCTTCGCCGATTCATCCCAGAAGAGACGTCTTTTTGGCGCTGAAAACGTTGAGGTGGCAAAGACGTGGCTCAAGGAGATCTACGTCACGGCGAGCATGTTTCCCCACCACTCACTCAAACATGAGCTGGCCCATATTTTCGCCGGAATCTATGGTGATTCCTTCTTTAAGGCATCCATGTCTCCTCTCCCCCTGGTGGGAGGCCTCACTCTCCCCTGGCCCAATCCCGGCATCATAGAGGGAATGGCCGTGGCCGCGGATTTCAACAAAAGGGACACAACTTTTCACGAAAAAGCCAAGATCCTCTATATGTTTCACCTCGCCGCACCCATGGAGACTGTTTTCTCTTCCGCCTTTTATTCCCTGCCCGCCTCCAGGGCCTATACCCAGGCCGGCTCCTTTGTACGCTTTCTCTACGACACCCACGGTGCCCGGAAGGTCTTCCAGTTGTATCGGGAAGGGGGCGGATGGCAGAGGATCTTCGGGAAATCCCTGAAGGCTCTGGAACAAGACTACAGTGACTTTATCAAGACGGTAACCGTTGACGAGAATATGGTCACCATGACCCGGGCGCTTTTCTCCCGCAGACCCCTCCACCGGGTGCGATGCGCTCACCAGGTGGCACGGGAGATCAGACGGGCACAGAACCAGATGGCCAGGCGCTCCTTTTCCTCTGCGCTCCTCACACTGGAGCGAGCCATGGACTATGATCCCGGGTCTCTCGACCTGAAGATGTTCTATCTCATGGCCGCCCGGGAGGCGAAATCCTTCGAAAAAGCCGAGGATGCGGCCTGCACCATTTTGGCCAAAGCCTCCAAAAACCCGCTCATGCAAGCCCAGAGTCAACTGGTCCTGGCCCAGATGGAGTTGACCCGGGACAATCCAAAGAAAGCGAACAGTTACCTTCTGAAGGTGGAAAAACTGCCCATGACCAGGGGCACCCACAGGGAAGTCACGCTGATGAAGGTGTTAATCCGTTGTGACAAGCCACTGCGCGACAAACTCAGGGCCGTCATATTCTCCAACCTCCCATACCCAAAAGCGCTGGCTGACCTCACCGCCCTGGGCATGCGCTTTCCCCTGGCCCACTATCTGGCGGGCTCCCTCGCCCTTATGTCCGGCAGATACGCACAGAGCGTGGAAGCCTTTGGACGGATCACCCCCGAGGCCCTCCCCGATGACGAGTTTCGCTGTGCATATTACCATCGCATGACAAAAGCAGCAGTCCTGGCACGGGATCAGGTGACCCGCGATCGATGGATCTCCGAACTACAGAACTGCCCCGGCGGTAAAATATCCGCGCGCTTTCTCGGAGATTTCTCACGCTTTATCGAGCGCACTCCCTGCCTGCCCCTGTGGAGCGTCAATGCTCCTATACCTCGATGAGTCGCAGGGATTCCATCATGACTTTTTTGGGATCATCTCCCAGCTCCCTCGGATAGCCGAAGGGGCTCACCTCCCAGGGAAAACCCTGGGGCAGCGAGTGGAGCATCCTCACGTGGATATGACCCGAGATGGCATAGACCACCTTGGGGAAACGGCAGATGCAATCTCCAAGCCTCTGTGAGCCCATGTAGGCGAGCAGCTCCCCGGAGACCTGTTTCTTGATTCGATCAAGGAAGGGCACCGTGTGGGTCACCGCAATGATTTTCCGGGCTTTCTCCGAAGCGAGGGTGAGCTGGGATTCCAGAATTCCCAGTTGCCACTCCAGGACATCTGCGGGGGTGGAAAATTCCGGCCAGTTGCAGAGTTTTTCATCGGGTGTGGTGATGGGTGGCGAGGGGAATGCGTCGTACCACCCCGTTACCCCGCAGACAGCAATACCATCGATAAAAAAAGGCTCCATCCCGAGATAGTGTGCGCCGGCACGGTGAACCGTTCGCCGCATGACGTTCTCGTAGATGTTCCGGGAGTTCCCCAAAGCGTTGGTCTCATTAACCCACAGATCGTGATTCCCCGGCAGAAAAAGGACGTTTTCACAGCATTTCCGGATCCGCTTGAGGGCGGCCTCGAGGCGGGACATACCGGAGAACATGTCCCCGGCGATGATAAAAACACTGGCTCTGACCTCACGGAGTCTCTCTTCCAGAAGAGGCAGCAGACCAGGGTTGTGGTCAAGATGGAGGTCACTGATGAAGGCAACACGTAGGGCACTCATGGTCTTAGTAATACCACAGGGTTTGGGGTTTTCCCATTTCCCGGACCAATTTTCCGAGAATATTCTCCCTTTTCCCTCGTAAAGGACTTTAGCCAAAGCTTTCCATTGGGTTAGTTGTAATAAACCCACAAAAAAATGTGCGCTGGATCAACTTTTATGGTATGAAGTTGGTACTGATTTTCTTAACTCGTCCCCAACGAGGGACCTTCAGGAGGTTTTAACCATGAAACGTTTCTTATTTATTCCCTTATTTGTTTTTGCATCCCTTTCTTTCGCCGCCTGCGACGACACTGTTGAAGTCTGCGTCATCGACGGTTACTGCGATCCCGATGAGACCTGGGCGGGCTGCCCCCAAGACTGTGACTCTGCTTGCAACTATGATAATGTGTGCGACTTTGACTGGGAAGATGAAATCAATTGTCCTTCGGACTGCGGCACCGGCTCCTACTGCGGCGATGGCTACTGCGATGCCGACGAGAACTTTGACAACTGCGACGCCGACTGCGACGCCTCCTGCAATACAGACGGAGTCTGCGATGCAGAATGGGGTGAAGATCTTCTGTTCTGTGCCGATGACTGCGCTTACGACGTCTGTGAAGCCTGGCAGGTGTGGATTGAAGAGCTCGGCTGTGAAGACGGCACCTTCGACGCCTGCGTCGTGGACATGGGCATCTGTGAAGACAACCTCATCCTCCTCTCCGACGACGCGGTTGATCAAGCCCTCCAGGACGAAGTAGACCTGGTTGAGCAGTGCGCCTATGAGCTGGCCCTTGATGACGGAATGTGCACTGACGTGGAAATCGACTTTATCAACTGTGCCGAGCTGCTCATTGAGGAAGGCTACGGCGAAATGACCTGCGCCAAGAAGAAATAATCGATAGCGGAAACGCTGTATGATGTTGGGCCCTTCGGGGCCCTTTTTTTTGTTATTTCGTGGATATTATTTTTGGCGGAGGTGCTGAAAAACCAAAAGCGCGGTGCTATTTTTTCTTGAAAATATTCAGGAAAGCGCCGGTTTTAGACATGAGAGAGTTCTCTTTGGTTTTATTGCGCTCGATCATGCGCAGCTCCCTGGATGCCTCAATGTACTCCGGATTGATCGCCAGGGCCCGCTTGAAGTGCTGGATAGCGCTCCCCGTCTGTCCACCGTCCACCAGGACCCTCCCCAGATAAAAGTGCAGGGTGGCCTCCCGTTTGGCCAGCTCCACCGCCTCGATGAGGGCGCGCTTGATGCTGTCCCGAATTGCGTCCTTGTTGCTGGCAGGATTGATGTAGGTAATCCACGCCCACAACCCCAGGTAGGACCCGTCGTCGGGAGCATTCTGGACGGCGGTCTTCATGTATTCCTCGGCCTCGGAATATTCCTTCCGGCGGAAATGAATCAGCGCCTTCTGGTAGGACATCTCTGCCTCGAGGATCTTTCGCACGTCTTCCTGATCCTCTTTGGATACGGGAGCCACCTTCAGCCGCTCCCGCTCCTTTGGATCATGCAGGACATTATATACTTCCGTGAGTTTTTCAAAATATGAGGCCGCCAACGCCCTGTGGGCGGAGAGCCCCTTGTGCTGCAACACATCGGGATGGAATTTTCTGGCCTTCTCCCGAAACTTTTTCTCCACCTCTTCGGTGGTGACCGAGGGAGAGACCCCGAAACGCTCAAAAATATTGTCACTCTCCATGGCGGCGAGGGCAGCCTTCAGTTCCTCGAGCAAGGCCCTGGCCTCGTCGGAGAGATCTTCCTGAGGCTGCTCGATAATAACAGCCTCGCTGTAGAGAGTGATGAGCCGCGTCAGCGCCAGCACATACAAAACCCCGATGACCCGGTGCAGCGGGACCGAGGTGCGCTCCGCCAGCTCCCTCGCGGTGGAGGGGGTCTCGCTCAACTCGTTGATCACCGAGAGTTCATTGGGTTCAAACTGGTACAGCGGCAGATAGGCATCGTAGCCCTCAACAAAGGTAAGCTTTCCCTTGAGGAGCTCCCGGGCTTCACCGATGAGGCGCTCCTTGGTATAGTGGGTGAGCACGCCCTCCCTGATGATGGAGAGGGGACTGTGTCCCTTTTCGGGGGCTACCGCCGATGACTGCATCTCAAAGGAGTGGGCGCTGTCAACAAACAGCAGCAGCATTGCCTCCCTGAGTGACTCAATGTTCATGTCGGCGCCGGCAATCTCGTAGCTCACGGGGCGCCCCTCAAAAAACCCGATGGAAATTACACTCCCCGAAGGCCTGACCACCAGCAATCCCGTGAACTTCTTCTCAAGGAGCTGGATGAGGAGTTTTCCCGGCGGTAATTGTTTGAAGGTATATGCAGCCATTGTACATCCTGACATCGGAGGCTTATTTCATTGAATCAGCTCCATATCTCTAATATACTTACCTTCCCATGTCAACGATTCCCGATAATTCCCGACAAAATGGAGTACTTTTCCGAGCCTCCATCGAAAATGGCCCTGAAATTGGTAGACGCATCCGGCTTGCTTCCAGCTGGGGTTCTCGTCTTAAGGGGCTCCTTGGAACCAAGTCCCTTGACGAAGACGAGGGGCTACTGCTTGTGCCATGCACGAGCATCCATATGTTCTTCATGTCTATCCCCCTCGATGTCCTGTTTCTCTCGGCGGACGGAGTGGTGGTGGCCGTCTACCACACCATCAAGCCCTGGCGCATCTCCCGTCACCACGGCAACGCGCTGGGAGTGCTGGAGCTCCCCGCCGGGCGGGCGAAGGAGCTGGAGATCGAGGTGGGCGATCGAATTCTTTTTTGTGAGCCCCCGTCCTGACTATTATCCGGACACCGATAATTTTTCTGCGTGCCAGCCTTGAACACCCACCACTTCGTTTGTCCACCGCCGGGACCGTGCCCATCCATCTCACCCGGGGTTGAATTCCTGGCCGATATATTGACAGGCTTCCATTTTTTTGCGCTGCTCCGGGACAGGCTCCATGTGGTCCTGGACCAACTCTGCCCGGGTTGTTCGCCCGCAAAACCCGCCTTGACATCCGTCCGGTTCTCGGGGATAGTCTGTACCGGAGGCAAAATCGTGGTTGAAAGTTCCAATACGCATACACTGTCAAATATTCTGCCGCGTCTCTTATTGACTGTAGCCGGGCCAACTGGTTCTACCTGTTGGGTCCTTTAGTCAAAGGACTGATGAACCCATGCGTGACCCAAACCAGACCATCCCCGTTGCCCTCTCCGCCCGACACGTCCATCTCTCTCAACAACACGTCGAGGATCTTTTTGGCCCCGGATATCAATTAACAAAATTGTTTGATCTGAGCCAGCCTGGCCAATTTGCTTGCCATGAAACGGTGGAAATATTGGGACCCAAACGTTCCATCGCCAAGGTTCGTGTTTTGGGACCAGCAAGAGGTTTAACGCAGGTTGAACTATCGGCCACTGACGGTGTGGTGCTGGGCATCCCGTTGCCCGTTCGCAACAGTGGCAGCGTCCAGGGAACACCCGGCGCACACCTCATCGGACCCAAGGGTGCGGTGAAGATAAAAGAGGGCTGTATTGTTGCTGCCCGCCACATTCACACCACGCCACAAGATGCCGAACGCCTTGGCATTCGTGACAATCAAAAAGTCTGGGTGCGATTTATCGGAGCACGGGGATTGATCTTTTCAGACGTGTTGGTTCGCGTTTCCCCATCCTTTAAGACCGAACTTCACCTGGACACCGACGAAGGCAACGCCGCTTCGATTAGAAACGGTGAACAAGTCCAGGTCTTGTCCAGTCTCTGCGAGGATCTTTGTGAGCTCAAAAATTGTGGTATTTCTTCGGCGCTCAGGCAGGGTGAGAGCAAACCATTTTGTCAGTTGACTTCTTCAGGCCGGAGCATTCAGTAGCCGCATGCATGCAAACGAACTCGAACAACTCATACAATCCATCACTGACCTGGTTCTGGCCAAACTGAAAAACTCCCCGCAGTTGTCGCAAAAACCACAGACGTTGAGCGTCTTGTGGCCAGTGGCTTCGGCTTCAAAAGATCAGATTTTGGCAGCGGTTTCGGCGTTTCGCATGGATGGTCGAAGAGTACAATGGTTGGTACGTGCTGATTTACTTGGTGATCTATTGCCCATGTTGCCTGCCGATGAACAACAACGCTGTTATTCATTTGAGCAAGCGCCCATTCAAGGCATTTTAGCGGACTTGCAAAGTTCTGATGTGGTGTTACTCGCTGGTGCAAATTTTCAAGCCGCCAGACAATTGTTGGCTCTGGATGATGCCCACAGTTGGGTCCATGTTTTGTTGCAGGCACACCTGACTGGTCAGGCAATTCTGATTTGTGAGGATTTGTTGTCGAGCAAAGGACTGGCCTCACAAAACCACGTGGCGCAAGAAGCACACAGTATCAAACGCCAACTGAAGCAGATGGGATATAAACTGATCGCTGCACAGAATTTGGCAACCCAGTTAAAAAACATGACCTTGGCGTACGAAAACGGTTTGCAAAACACACGCGAATTGTTGACTGAGCAAGATGTTGAAAATTTGGTTCGTGCCGGCCAAAGAGAACTTCGCCTGCATGCAAAAACCTTGGTTACGCCACTTGCAGAGAGCAAAGCAACCGAACTGGGTTTGAATTTGCTGCGCCTGCAAGATTAGGAGAGCACGATGCTGTTGGCCCGTGTAGTTGGAAATGTAGTGAGCAGCCGAAAAAGCGAACGCTTGATCGGAACCAAATTATTGATCATCGAGCCGGTCGATTTCAAAAAGCAAAAATCCGACGGCAGACCACTGATCGCGATCGATGCGGTCGGAGCCGGGGTGGGGGAAATTGTTTTGATTGTTCAAGGCTCGTCAGCACGACTGACCGACACCACCAGGGACACCCCGGTGGACGCCACCATAATGGCGATCGTCGATTATATCGAACTCGAAGGAAAACAAACGTTTGCCAAATAATTGAGTCTGCCCTGAGAAGGAACAAACATGGCCATTCAAATTGATGAACAACAGCTGTCCAAATTAGTCGAAGCCGTCTTCCTGCAAGTCAAAGAAAGCGGGCTGATACCAGATCCACCTGCTGATCATCCGCGAAACGCGATCGTCCAGAGTCCCGTCAGTAAACCCGCCTCTTTTGCCAACAACGCCGATGGCGTTTTTCTTTCGGTGGATGAAGCCGTGGCAGCAGCGAAAAAGGCTTACGTCGAATTTTCGTCGGTCAGCCTCGAGCGGCGCAAAGTGTTTATTCAGGCCATGCGCGACGCGGCCATTGCCCACGCCGAAGAATTCGCCAGCGAAGCCGTCGCCGAAGCCGGGTTTGGTCGTGCCAGTGACAAAATCCAAAAGAATTTGTTGGCCGCCCGCAAAACGCCGGGGACGGAAGATTTACTGCCAATGTGCTTCACAGGTGATGATGGATTGACTTTGGTAGAACCTGCACCATTCGGCGTGATTGGCGCCATCACTCCCTGTACCAACCCGGCCGCTACTATAATCAACAACAGCATCAGCATAGTTGCTGCAGGTAACGCGGTGGTTTTCAACGGACACCCATCGGCCAAAGGCGTGACTAATCACGCTGTGGCGGTTCTCAATCAGGCCATTGCAAGAGCCGGTGGTCCAAGCACCTTGCTATGCAGCCTGGCCGCTCCAACTCTCGAGACCTCTGCTGCAATCATGAAGCACAAGGATATTCGGTTGTTGCTGGTAACAGGTGGCGGAGCGGTAGTGAGATCCGCCATGACTTCGGGCAAGCGCTGCATCGCTGCGGGTCCGGGTAATCCCCCGGTGATTGTCGATGACACAGCAGACATTTCCCACGCCGCCAAGTGTATCGTTAACGGTGCAAGTTTTGACAACAATGTGTTGTGTACCGCTGAAAAAGAAGTATTTGCCTTTGAAAATATCGCCGATCGCTTGATTGACGAGATGCAGCGAAACGGGGCATATTTAATCAAGGGACCGCAAATTGCACAAATTGTGAAGGCCCTGGTTGAACAAGGTGTTAAACATCCCCATCCAAATAGAAAATTTGTTGGTCAGCCTGCCTCTGTTTTGCTCTCGACTATTGGTGTCTCCGTTCCTGATTCGGTGCGGCTGGTGATTTGCGAGGTCCCCGACGAAGACCATCCGCTGGTACAAATTGAGATGTTGATGCCCATTTTACCGATCGTGCGGGTGCGGGATCTGGATGAAGCCCTGCGCAAAGCCAAATATGCAGAACACGGGCATCGCCATTCAGCCTATATGCATTCAGAGAGTGTCAGCAACATGTCACTGGTTGCTCGTGAAATCGAGACCACTATTTTTGTCAAAAACGCTCCCTCCTATGCCGGCCTCGGGTTTGGCGGCGAAGGACACACAACCTTGTCGATTGCTGGTCCCACAGGCGAAGGCTTGACCTCAGCCCGATCATTTACGAGGCAACGACGTTGCGTACTGGCTGGCGCGTTTCGAATTGTGTAGCGACAAACAAACGGAAGAAAGTGGATGAAAAAGATATCCAAAAAAGAAATCCTCAAACGCATTCGTGAAGCGGGTGTTGTTGGCGCTGGCGGAGCGGGATTTCCCACTCATGTCAAATATGAGGCACCGGTCGAAGTGGTCGTGGCCAATGGAGCCGAATGCGAACCGCTGGTTCGTGCGGATCGTTTGACCATGCAAAATCACCCCCGCGAAGTGGTGTCGGGGATGTTGTTTGCCATGGAGGCAGTGGGAGCCAAGCGCGGCATCATTGGCCTCAAGGCCAAATATAAAGATGCGATCGCGGCTCTCGACGAACAGATTCAGTTACAGAAAGTGGCTGATCGCGTTTCGTTGTTTAAGCTCAATGATTTTTATCCGGCCGGGGATGAATTTGTACTGATACGGGAGGTTTTGCAAAGGACGATTCCCGAATTTGGTCTGCCAAAACACGTGGGAGCCGTGGTCAGCAACGTCTCGACCCTGGTGGATGTCACACACGCCATTGAAGACGCCAAACCGGTGACCACCCGCCTGGTGACAGTTTCTGGTGCGGTAAAAAATCCGGCAACATTTGAAGTTCCCATTGGTACACCATTTGAGAGCCTGATTAAGGCCGCGGGAAACCCAGCGGTCGATTCTGCCCGGTTGATTATTGGGGGCCCGATGATGGGCAGCTTATCACCGGATTTTTCAGGCCATGTCAGCAAGACCACCTCGAGCTTGCTCGTGCTGCCCGAAAATCACCCGGTGGTTATGCGCCGTCTGCGTGACAAAAAACGCCAGTTGCATCTGACCCGTTCAGCCTGTCTCAAGTGCATGATGTGCAGTGATCTCTGTCCGCGCAACCTGCTCGGTCATGATCTGTATCCTGATCGCATAATGCGCAACATTGCCGCCGGGGTCGCCGAAGATATACAGGCCTACACGGGGGCCTACCTGTGTTCCGAATGTGGCTTGTGCGCGGCCTATGCCTGCGTGATGAATCTCGACCCCTGCGCCATGAACGTTGAACTGAAGGCGCTGCTTGGCAAGGCTGGCATTAAACGACCGAATGAACCCCGTGTGACCCAGGCACGAGTGTTTGGTGATGTTCGGCATGTTCCCTCCCTGCGCCTGATTTCGCGGTTGGGCCTGTTACCCTTCGACCTGCCGGCCAAAATGGCCGAATTTACCGAGCCCGTGAAGTTTGTTTCGATCTCGCTTAAACAGCATGTCGGCGCACCTGCCCGGGCGTGTGTCAAAGCGGGCGATGCGGTTGTTGTCGGACAGTTGATTGGTGAAATTCCCAAGGATCAATTGGCTGCGAATGTTCACAGCAGTATCTCCGGCCTGGTCCGGGAAGTAACAGACAACGCCATTTTGATTGACGTGAAATAAGGAGTGTCTCGTGCAGCGCATGAATTACCCTGATCCGACGACCGACCCCACAAAGGTTAAAAATATTTTTCCACAGGCGGTGGGCTGCATTGAAACCAGCAGCATCGCCCGTGGTCTTGAGGCCGCCGACGCCATGTTGAAAGCTGCGCAAGTTACACTGCTGACTGCCAGCCCCATTTGCCCGGGCAAATACGTGGTGATTGTCGGAGGCCACGTGGCCGAAGTCAAGGCAGCCGTGGAATCCGGTGAAGCGGTGGCGGCGGATACACTGGTAGACAGCATGGTGATCCCCAACATTCATCCGCAGGTGCTGCAGGCGTTTACCGCTACGACCAACCCGGAAAAAATAGAAGCCCTGGGTATGATTGAAACATTTTCCGCTGCTGCTGCCATCATCGCCAGCGATGAGGCCGTCAAAGCAGCGCAGGTGGATTTATTGGAAATTCGCCTGGCCCGTGCGCTCGGTGGCAAAGCCTTTGTGCTGCTTACCGGCGAAGTCTCGGCTGTTCGCGCTGCCATCGATGCTGGAAATCGCGCCGCACGAGCGCAGGGCCTGTTGTTGGGCTTTACAATCATTCCGTCACCACATCCGGACTTGATTCCGAGTTTGGTTTAACCATGAAGATTGCACGTGTAATTGGTTCGGTTGTGAACACCATAAAACTGGATAACCTGCACGGTTTTAAAGTGTTATGGGTCGAACCAATCAACGAAAAAGGCGAAAGCTGTGAGGCGGCCATTTTAGCTGTTGATGGTGTACAGGCTGGTCTGGGCAGCATTGTTTTGCTGTGCCAGGAGGGCATCAGTGCACGCCTGGTATTGAACAGCAAAGATGCACCCGTGGACGCTGTGATTGTTGGCGTGATTGATTCTGTCGAAGTTGACGGAAAAGAAATAATTATTCTCTAAGAGAGGATATAAAGGATACTCAGTGAACGACCTACGAAAACAAATTGAGCAATTGGTTCTGCAAACGTTGCAGGAGCTGCGTCCCGGGATGCAGGAGATCGCACCATTGATGCAGGTCAGCCAGCTCCAAACCTCTTCTTTTACTTATGGCAAGCGGGTGCCCTTTGTGGCCGCCAATTGGAAGATGAACCAGCTCTCGGCATCAGCAAAATCCTTTATTATAGAATTGCAAAAACTGGATCGCAAAAATGTGCAGACGGTGATTTGTGCGCCTCACATCCTGTTGTCACAGATGGCAGCGGAGCGGCAATATGCTGACCTGTTGCTCGGCGCACAAAATTTTTATCCGGAAACTGCTGGCGCCTTTACCGGGGAACACAGCCTGCAAATGCTGGCCGATGCTGGTGTCAATACTGTTATCATTGGCCATTCAGAACGTCGCAATCTGTTCGGTGAACAAGATGAATTGCTGGCCAAAAAACTGTCAACCGCGATCGCCAATAACTTTTTGCCGATCTTTTGTGTTGGCGAAAATCTCGCCGAACGCAAAAATGGATCGACCTTTCGCGTGTTATACAATCAATTGACGACCGGGCTTTCTCAGATCCGCCCACCGTTCCCGGATCCGGATAAAATCGTCTTTGCCTATGAACCGATTTGGGCGATTGGCACAGGCGTCACCGCCACAGCCGATCAGGCCGAAGAAGCGGTGGCGTTTGTTCGCGAGCGCCTGGTTGAGAAATTTTCCTACGCCTACGCAGAAAAAGTTCGAGTGTTGTACGGCGGATCAGTAAACGAGAAAAATACAACATCATTGGCCGCAAAGCCCAGTATTGATGGATTTTTGGTTGGCAACGCCAGTTTGGGAGTCTCTACTTTTGCGTCGATCATCGATCAGACCGCAGCGTGTAAACGAATGGTATAATTCACGAGGCAGAATATGAGCGTAGTGAAGTATTTGAAAATTTTCATGGGTGCCGATCACGGTGGTTTTGAGATGAAAAATCAACTCAAGGCTCACTTGATTTCTCAAGGTTATGATGTGTCAGATTTTGGGACGCACTCCAAAGAAGCGGTGGATTTTCCTGATTATGCTTTTTTGGTGACCCAGGCGGTGACAGGCAATCATAAGGCCGGAGGACACGCCGTGGGAATCTTAATCGACAGTATTGGACAGGGTTCTGCGGTGGTCGCCAACAAAATTAAGGGCATTCGAGCTGTTGTGGCCATGGATGCGTTTTCGGTCAAAAGCAGCCGTGAACACACCGACGCAAATGTTTTGTGTCTGGGTGGCGCGTGGTTAGGCATTGGATTAGCCAGGGACTTGTTGGATTTGTGGCTAAAAACGCCTTATGCTGGCGGAAGACACCAACGCCGCCTGGACAAGATCACACAAATTGAAAAACAAACGATGAAGGTTGATTGATATGAATATGGGTCTGTGGATTAATCAACTGTTTTTGAAAAGATGGTCCATAGACACGCTTAATCTAAAATTTGGAGGTTATCATGCATGAAAAAGAAGCATTGGGAATGATCGAAACAAAAGGTATCGTTGGAGCAGTCGAAGCCGCCGACGCGATGGTTAAATCCGCGCGCGTGACTCTGGTCGGCAAAGAATTCGTCGGTGGTGGATATGTCACCGTCATGGTTCGTGGTGATGTTGGAGCAGTGAACGCCGCGGTGGAAGCCGGTTCGGTCGCCGCTAAAAAGGTTGGAGAGCTCGTATCCGTGCACGTCATTCCTCGGCCAGATAGTCAAGTGGAAGGCATTCTTCCCAAAATAGGGAAATAGTTTTTAAAGGATTTGGTGTACTTGTGCTGAAAAACATCCTATGCTCACGGCTGAAACCGGCGTAGGTTGGACACAATCACGCACCGTAAAAAACGAACGATGAAGGTTGCTTGATATGGACATGGGAAGAGTCATCGGACAAGTGGTTGCGA